>JANXUJ010000128.1 GCA_025356295.1 Cyanobacteriota bacterium | reverse complement strand
TGCTTTGGGTTTTAAGGTCATTTATGCATAGCTAATCCCAGATAAAAATTAACAGTAATTAATTACTATTAATTTTTATCTGGAATTTTAAATCTGCTTTATTAACCATCTAAGATATGTATATGTGGGGTATCAAATCTAAGATTTATGATATGGAGGGAAGCAAGATGATTATCGTATGGAATAGTTTTTTCTTGGGGGTTGTTTCTGCTTTTGCTTGCTCTAGCTTGGTTTTGTGGTTAATGGTAACGCTATCTTTTAGCAAATCTACTTTATAAGTAAAGGCGTCACACAGTGACGCTCTTACTTATAAACCTATTGCTATAATTAAAATCTGAAATTTTTTAAGTAAGGGCAAATAATGGCGACTCCTCATAGGACAAAACAGGTAAATCTTCGTTTTCCTTTGCCTTTATTAAGCCAAATAAAATCTCAGGCTGATGCAAAACAACAGCCGATCGCTGATTGGATATTAGCCGTAGTAAGTCGAGAGTTTTTTCCAGAACCAATACCCGTACCAGTAGAGCCAACTCCTGTTGTTTTGCATCCTGAGCTTTTGAGCCATATAGAAAATTGTTTGACCCCACTGCAATCACAAATTAGTGAGTTGAGAACCCAGCTGGGGGAGTCCAAAGCCTGATTGACAAAGGGAAATCTAGTCAGGCAAATGAACCCGTCCCCAATAAATCTATCCCAGATGAAACTAGCCAAAAATTTGATGCTGATGCTTCAAAAGGTTTTTGGTCATCATCTAACTCTAAACCGTTGTTTAAATCGTTATCAGGATTTGCTCTAGAAATAGGCGATCGCTTGTTAATCAATGATGAAGAAGTAATTTTTCAAGGATGGATTGATCAGTCACAGACTGCGATTGAAGTGAAAATGATCGCTGATGATGCATCTCAGGTCAAGCAAATTCGCGCTAAAGAGATCAGGAGCCTAGCGAGATCGCCAGATGTCGCGACCACTACAACTTCACCATCACAAAATGAGCCTAAAAATTTTTATGAACCTGAAATAGTCTTGGAGCAAGCACCTCCAAAATCTGTGGATCAGGTAAATGAATTTGAAGTACCTATAGAAGCGCCCGAACTGCCCCCCGAAGATAGCCCCCCAGAATATAACGCGTGGGAAGTATGGACATATCTCGAACGTCAGCGATTAAAAACACTTAAATTATTAAATACATTTCGGGCTGAATGGGAAGCTAATCGATTTATTCGTGAGGTTGAACGCAGCACGCCATCTAATTTAAGAGTGCATTACGAAATTCGTCCAATTTTGCTAGACGAAACCGAAATCAAGGAGTCTTATCAAACTAATGAAAGCTCTCATCAACAGAAGGTTAGTCAACCAGATCGCGAAGATTATCAAGATTATAATGACGCGATCGATGTTGAGGTACTCGTTTAGGATCACAGCATAGAAAAATAGGCTTATCCCGTAACCTATCTTTTGCTGTAAAATCTCTACAGAAACATTATTTATTTGGAGAAAATCATGGGAGAACTGGTTAATGCAATGGTCTTGTCTATGGTCTTGATCCCAGTTGGGATTGCCTTTGGTTATTTCTTGTTGAAGTTGCAAGGCGAAGAACAAGAAGAAGCTTAATGTCTTAGAAGCGGTGCTATGCGCCGCTTTTAGATTTTTAGATACAAGATATTCGGCGATAAGTTCTCGGATATATAGAAATTAGAATAGAGCTAAAGCGATTGCAAGTTTTGCATAGCACTTTGAGCGCAATAACGCATCTCATCAGCCCTGCGCCATAGCTCCTGCCCTGTATGTAAATGGCGATCATCAAAGTTAAGCGTAAAGTAATTTAACTCCTCGATTCCATCACTGATTGCGTTTAGGCAATGATAAAGATAGCTAGCGATCCCTGCAGCAGAGGCAGGATTGGGAACTCCACGAAAGAAAATCTGCGCTCTAGCATAGGAGCTGCGACATTCATCAAGATAGTCTTCAAAGTCTTCCATGAGTCCATCATCATAAGGATCATCAGCTAGAGCATCAATCTGGTCATCAAGACTATCGAGAATCGCCTCAAGCATCTCCGTGATTGGTTCGTAAACTTGTTTAAACCAGCGATCAAATTTTTGATCTTCATTCAGATGATTTTCGCGCTTAAAGCCTGTGGATCGCTTTGTTGCTTGAGATGCGCCATTAGGTGCGCGCTTGATCCCAAGGCTCCGATCATAGTGCGATCGCGCTTGCGGGTTACTAAGCACTTCATAAGCAAGGTTAATTGAGGCGATCGCATCATGATTATCAAGATGATGATTGCAATCGGGATGAAATTCTTTGACAAGCCCGCGATAGGCACTTTTGACTTCGGCAGGAGCCGCACTAGAGCTAATTCTTAGGGTTTTGTAATGATTTGTTTGTTGTACGCGATCGCTTGTCCTAGCCATGTCCTTTTGATTAATTTATACTCATGCTAAATTTTGACTTTAATCATTTTGAACAGATATTCTATCATCGTCAACTTTTATCTTCTAATTTTACAGCGCTTTGCGCTGAATTAGAACCCATAAAAGATTTTGAAAGCGTGGCTCCGCGGCGCTTTCAAAATCTTTTATGTACTACTTTAAGTTTCAACAGACCGCATCTTTTAAAACTTTTTGGAAAAATATTGCGACAACGATCGCACTTGTGTTATATTAGTTTGACGTCAAAAATGCTGGTGTAGCTCAGTTGGTAGAGCAGCTGATTTGTAATCAGCAGGTCGCGAGTTCGAGTCTGGCCACCAGCTTAAAAAATTTAAAAGATATTAAAAAACAATCTAGGGACTGTGTAGTGATTACTCGACAAAAGATCGGGGTAATTGGTGGCGGTCAACTTGCTTGGATGATGGCGATCGCTGCCAAAAATATTGGACTTGAACTGACCGTGCAGGCAGACAATCCTAACGAATCAGCCGTAAATATTGCCGATCGCGTAATTTATGGCAAAGTTGCCGATGCTAACACTACATCTAGGCTTGTGGAATATGCTCAAGTAATTACCTTCGAGAATGAATTTGTTGATTTAGTGGCTTTACAAAAGCTTACTGATCGTGCCAGCGATCGCGATTTTTTGTTTCTACCTAGATTAGAAACCTTAGCGATTTCGGTTGATAAGCTCAATCAGCGCCAACATTTTCGTGATCACAGTATTCCCACACCAGATTTTTATAGTGTGGATAATGAGCCAAAACTTTTAGCTGCGGCTGATCGCTTAAGCTATCCATTCGTGCTAAAGGCAAGGCGACATGGCTATGACGGCAAAGGAACTTGGGTAATTAAAAATGAAATAGAGTTGCGCTCAGCTTGGGAAGCTATGCACAAAGAGCCTGCGATCGCCGAAGCTTTTATTGCTTTTGAGCGCGAGCTTGCCGTAATCGTGGCGCGTTCTGAGTCAGGCGAGATAGCTATTTATCCTGTTGTCGAGACTCTGCAAGTCGATCAAGTTTGTCGCCGTACGATCGCTCCTGCTCGAATTGATCAAATAGTCGCTCAAAAAGTAAAAACTATCGCCAAACAAATTGTCACCAGTCTTGATGCGATCGGTGTATTTGGCATTGAGTTTTTTTTGACAGCCAAAGGTGATGTCAGCGTTAATGAAATTGCGCCGCGCACTCATAATTCAGGGCATTACACGATCGAGGGTTGTCAGACTTCACAGTTCGAGCAACTGCTACGCGTTGTTAGTGGTAAAGCTCTTGGTGATGTATCAATGACTGCACCAGTTGCAGTCATGATCAATCTACTAGGTTTTGAGGATCGCGAAAATCCTAACTATGAAGATAAGTTTGCGGCGATCGCGAGTTTTCCGAATACGCATATTCATTGGTATAACAAAACGAGTTCCAGCATTGGTCGCAAACTTGGTCACGTCACAGTTTTGGCTGAGGCTTATGGTATCGCCATCGATATCGGCGATCGCATTGAAGCCCTCTGGTATAAATCAAGCCAAAATGCTGATAGAGAAAGCATTTCAAATAAGCGCTTTAGCTGATGAAAACCCTTTTCGGTTCGTGGGAAGTTATACATGCGTCTCAATTGTTTCATTGAACAAAAGTTAGCGAGAAATGGATTTACTAACGTTGCCATTACTCGCTATTTTTTTGACGCAAAGCGTTATACATAGAATCCAAAAATAAAGTGAGAGTGCTAAGTACCCTCACTTTATTTTTGGGAAAGATTGCTAGCATGATAAGAACTACGCACCAAAGCACCCGATCTCACATGGGCAAATCCAATCTGTTTCGCGATCGCCCCTAACTGATCAAACTCATCAGGTGTCCAATATTTCTGCACAGGTAAATGATCAAGAGATGGGCGCAAATATTGTCCAATCGTCAATGAACTGCAACCGATCGCCTGCAAATCTTGCATCGTCTCAGTTAGCTCTTCCACCGTTTCCCCATGCCCCACCATTAGCCCTGACTTAGTAATAATCCGAGGATCAATCTCTTTTACCATTTCTAAAACTGATAGCGATCGCTCATACTTCGCTCCACGCCGCACTTTGCCTTGCAAACGCCGCACCGTTTCAATATTGTGGTTATAGCAAACAGGCTTAGCTGAAGTAACTGTCTCAATACAAAGGCGATCGCCACGAAAATCTGGCGTTAGCACCTCGATTTTGGCATTTGGACGCGATCGCCTAATCGCTTGCATCGTCTCCACAAAACAGCTAGCCCCTTGATCAGCCAAATCATCGCGCGCCACCGAAGTCAGCACCACATAATCTAATCCCAATAACTCCACAGCTTCGGCAACTTTCTTTGCTTCGTCAGGATCAAGTGGCTTTGGTTGATGCCCCTTATCAACTTGGCAAAATCCACAAGCACGCGTACAAGTTGGACCCATCAACAAAAAAGTCGCCGTCTTTTGCGAATAACACTCGGCTCGATTAGGACAACGCCCCTCTTCACAAATTGTATGAATCCCCCTTTGCTTAATAATTTGCTGAACTTCAGAAATTTCACTAGCTTTGCCGATTTGTGGGCGCAGCCAACTTGGTAAACGTAACTCTTCTTTCGCAGACATATTGCTTAAATTTTTAGTTGAGATTTTTAATTCATGGGTTTGTCAGTAAAAGTCGGATATAACCTGATTAAAACCCTTTACAGATGTGACTCTATTGACTAGCATATTGCACTGACAGGTTTACTCTGTCAGTAAGGCACAAGGATTAATCAAGGATTTTGGAGCGATCGTGTTCGATCTATTAACCAACATTCTGATTTGGATTATTGCAATCCCAGTTTTTATCATCCTATTTAGGGCGATTCCTAAAGATTGGTTTCGCCTATTTGGCTTGGTGATATTTGCAGCTCTAGTTGCAATTATTTTTGCTAATTTTAGATTTGTTGAAGACCCGATTCCAAAAATTATTGTTGACTTTCTCTCTTTCCCATTTACATTAGTGGGGATTATATTGATGTTGCTGTTTTTCAACTATTGGTTAAGGCTCAGAGACATCAAAATCAAAAGTGGTGACAAGGTTGACAACAAAGGCGCTTCAGATAAAATCTCAACCGTAACCAAAGAATTATTAATAGTCTTAATTATCTTTGCGATCGCCACAAACAACGCCACATCAGAACTATTTACTTGCTACTTAGAACAACAAAGCGCTAATGCGATCGGGCAGTCTTATCGCCGCCCCGTACTTAACTTATCAGAACGAGAATTAAATGACTTTCAGCGCGGCGTTTTTGATCTTATAGTGGTTTTAGCTGAAAATCCTCCCTATGAAGCTCGCCTCCAAGAAGCAGCCAGACTTTGGAATGCCGCAGCTTCTCAGCAAAAACCTTACATTATTTTGAGTGGTGGTAGACGGACAACTTACCCACCGACAAAAGGATATCCCTGTTTCATCACACCCGAATTTCCCCCAAGTCGAACTAAAGAAAGTGTCAGAGACGATATCGCCAGTCGAGCGGGGATATCGAACATCGGACTCCGCTATGACGCACGCTACGAGAGCTACTTTGTTAAGCCTGATAGCTCTACTACAGCCCTTGATCAGATTGACTTGACAGAATCCGATCAGATGTGTAACGCATTACTTAGCTTGCCCAACATCGCAGGGATGCGATCTTTTGTGATTATTGAACCATATGGAGTGTCAGTGCGAAATAGCGGCGATGAGATTGCAAAATTAATCAAGTCTTTAGAAAAAAATAAGCTGCTTCGTGAAGATACTCGCAACAGTAGAAGGATATTGCTAGTCGCATCTCCAATAGAAGCTACTCGTGCCTTTTTATCTTTTAGGAATCAAGACCTTAACGCATCACTGACAACTGCTAGCTCACCTTCTGATAGCCATAGCGACATCGGCAAACAATGTCCTTGGCCAATTGGTAAGCAGTTCACGATTAAGCATAGGTATTTTCTTTTTAATGCCGAAGCTTTTGTGAAGTCCGAACGTGTATGGACTGAGGTCAAAGAACTTGTTTTCTACACACTGAGATTTTGGTTGCGTCCCCCCCTATCAGATGAGCGACCTTACTACCCAAAATCACCAGTCTAGATTTCTGTGACTCCCAAACAAGAAAAACCCCGCAGTGTGGGGTTTTTCTTGTTTTATTTAATAAATCAAATTTCGATTTATTTGGCTGCGCCTTGTGCTTCGAGAAGCTGTTGCTTTAAGCGCTCCAAGTCTGAAGCCCAACGTGGGTCAGGTTGATGCGCTTCAGAAGAATTACTAGAACTAGTAGATGAGCTTCCAGTTGTTTTTTTGTTGTTGCTACGTTTTTTGCGCTTTGCGGCTGCTTTTACTGGTGCAGCAACTGTGCTTGTACTTACTACTGGAGATTCAATTTCTTCTTGGTTAGAATCATCAGAACCTTCTTCTAAATCAGAACCGTCTTCAGCTTTACCTTTGGTACGAGGCAAAGCTTTTTCCAGCTTTAGAACAGCACCATTAAAGTCATAACCATTGAATTTCTCAATGACTGTATCGGCAACTTCGTCAGAGCCAACAGTCACAAAGCCAAAACCTCGGCATTTGCCTGTTTTGCGATCAGTAATAACTTTCAGAGATACTGAATCACCTGACTCATTGAAAATTTTTTCTAGGGCTTGGCGATCTAATTCTGCTGGCAAGTTGCCAACATAAAGGCGAATGGACATGATAATAGAAAACCTCTACGCTATAAAATCTTCAGCAGGTGACTAGGGCAGCCGTTACAAAAAACTTGTTTAAAAAACTTGCTCGCTACTTGCTAGCTTAAATTGAAGCTATTGATTTAGGTGCTACCTGCGATCAATCAGATTAATGTGGCACTTCTGCACCATGTAAGAACATAACATACAAAACGCTTATCTTCAAAACATAATGTAGTGAAAGTATCAAAATATGATTGATCTCTGCTTATCAAAAATACTTGACTAATTAAACTTCAGTGGTGTAATGTTCATCGCTATGAATTTACATAAAATTTATATGGAATTTGTAGGAATTTTGATTATTTCTAGCTGTTTATTGATCGCTCAATCTATTAACGATTCTCAAGAGAGGAAAGAGCAAGAAGCTGAAAAACAAACGAAAGAAAAGCTGAAAAATGAGCGATTTATTAACGTTCGCATTATTGAAAAGCTATAGTTTATTTATATTTAGTTTTATATTTTAGTTAAATAGCGATCGCTCTGGGGTAAAAGTGGTGAAGCAAAAAATGCAAACAATTGGTGGAGAAATCAAAAGTCAAGTGAAAATCTTGACAACTTTGGTAGCAATTTTTTGGATCGTTGTGATTTTAAATATAACGATTTTTAATGGCAGACTCAATCAACTAGGAATCATGCCGCGCAGCTTGATTGGACTACGCGGCATTTTATTTGCACCATTCCTGCATGGCGGCTTCTATCATGTCTTAGCAAACACAGTCCCATTTATTGTTTTGGGGTGGCTAGTGATGTTACGCAACATTAGTGACTTCTATACTGTTTCGGTTATAGCAGCGCTGGTAAGTGGTGTAGGGACTTGGTTGTTTGGTAGTTCTAATTCTGTGCATGTTGGTGCGAGTGGTGTGATTTTTGGCTATTTTGGCTATTTGTTATTTCGCGGTTATTTTGAGCGGAGTTTTGTGGCGATCGCGATCTCACTGGCGATCGCCGTCACTTATGGCAGTCTGCTCTGGGGCGTATTACCAACACGTTCTTATATTTCGTGGGAAGGGCATTTATTTGGTTTTATTGGCGGCATTATTGCCGCCAAGTTATTGTCTCCAAACAAAACAGTTCCATAAAAAGAAGATGCTGACGCTTTGCGTCAGCATCTTCTTTTTATGGAACTGTTTCAAGCAACACTTCTGATTGCTTCTAGCAAGCTACGAGTGCAAGCACCTTTGTCGCAAAAAGCATCAATACTTGCGCCATTCGAGATAGCCTGATTTTTGCCCCCATCGGCGGCTGAATAAGCCACGATTTTAACGTGCGGATATTCAGTTTTGATTTGGCTAGATGCTGTCCAACCGTCCATCACAGGCATATGTAAGTCCATAACGACAACATCAGGTTCGTGCTTATGAACTTGGGCGATTGCCTCTTTACCATTAGTGGCAACTTCGACAAATCCGATAAAAGATTGAATAGAGAGCGCTAGTTTTAAAGTACATCTGGTCAGTTCGTGGTCATCCACCACTAAAACGCGCAAAGTTTTTGTAGAAGATGTCATGATAAGTTCGGTTAGAAGGGCTTGACAATTACTTTGTTATGTAAGACAAGATACTTCTTTTCTAGTTTTTAAGCTTCTACCGTAAGGATTAAAACCCAAAAGTAGAGAGACACGCAGCGTCTCTCTACTTTTGGACTAGTTGCGCCATTTTACTTTTGGCAAAATTTGTTTGTGATCAATGCGATCGCGATATTTGACAGCAAAGTTAAGTAATGAGTCAAGCAGAGCATCAGACAAGAAGTGAGGTTGCAAACCAAGATCGAGGAGATTAGTATTTTTAGCATTGAAATAATGCTCTTCTAGCTCGACACGAGGATTATCGATGTTTTGAACCTCGACTTTGAGTCCAATGGTTTGACCTGCTTTTTGAACCATGAGAGCAAGATCGCGAATCGAAAAAAGCTCAGTAAATTGGTTGAAGACACGCATTTTCCCAGCTTCCGCAGGAGTAGCGATCGCTAGCTCGATACATCGGACTGTGTCGCGAATATCCAGAAAACTGCGAGTTTGACCACCCGTACCATAGACAGTCAAAGGATGTCCGATTGCGGCTTGGATACAAAAACGATTCAGGGCTGTACCAAATACGCCATCATAATCGAGGCGATTGATTAGTAACTCATCAGTGCCAGTCTCTTCAGTGAGTACACCATAAACTACGCCTTGGTTGAGATCGGTTGCCCTTAAGCCCCAAGTCCGACAGGCAAACTGGATATTATGGCTATCGTGAACTTTGCTGAGATGGTAAAAGCTGCCTGGCTGCTTGGGGTAAGGCAGAGTATCTTTACGCCCATTATGTTCAATGGTGATGTAGCCTTCTTCGATATCAATATTCGGAGTGCCATACTCACCCATTGTGCCGAGTTTGACTAAATGACAGTCGGGATTATGCTCTTTGATTGCATAGAGCAAGTTGAGCGTGCCAACGACATTATTTACTTGAGTTAATACAGCATGTTCGCGATCAATCATGGAGAATGGAGCCGATCGCTGTTCACCAAAATGCACGATCGCTTCAGGCTCAAAACGACGAAATGCACCTTGCAAAAATTCGTAATTAGTGATGTCACCAATAAACAAGTCGATTTTTTGACCTGAGATCGCTTGCCATTTGTATATCCGCTCTTGGATCGAAGCGATCGGCGTGAGCGTTGCGACACCTAACTCATTGTCCCAATGTCGGCGAATCAAATTATCTAAAACACCAACTTCATAACCTTTATTGGCAAGATGTAAAGCTGTCGCCCATCCGCAATAACCGTCACCACCAATTACCAGTACTTTCATGAATTCTGTAGCTTACAAAAACTTTGAGTTGTCAGGTTCAAGATCAACCCTATCAGGATTTGCCTCATTTGCGCCGCACCAGTCTGAAATTTGTTAACTCATATATATTTAGATATATTTAGATGTATCTAGATGTATTTAAGAAAGTGTTTAAAAACACATAGAGTGTTCAAGGTTTGAAATTAGCTATAAGTATATGGTCTGACTCACTCACGCACTTTAGCCGATCACACCCTTTAATTAGCAAGTGTAAAGTATTAGATAAACCAGTCAAGATTAGTTAAAGACTATTCACTTAATTAGCGTAGGACAATTAGTTAAGTATGCTTTCGATAGCCGAACTTACCGATCAACAAGACACAGAAGGGATGGCAATGGCGATCGCCGAAATTATTCGTCAGGAGCTGCAACCTCTTGAGATTGATCACCTTGCTGTCGAGGTAAATATTGTCGATAGCAGCCTAGAGTTACAAATTCGCACAAATTCTGCCGTTGACAAAGAAAAACTACTGACATTAGTCTGTCGTGAATTTCAAAATTTGCGTATAGAATCAGTGACAAAGTTTAGAGTTCATTGCTGGCGTAATGATGAAGAAATGCATGAGCAGCGACTATTATGGACGGAAAAATTTATGCTAGAGCCACTAGAATTGTCTCTAGTTCAAACTTTGCAACCAGAGTCCGACAAGGTCGTATCACCAGACATGCGATCGCCAGAGCCGCAACTTTCTAAACATTCTGTCTTGCAGCAAGCGATCAATAAAATCTCACCGACTAATCACAAAGCGCAAATTGATTTACTAGCGGCTGAGTTAGCTGAACAAACTTTAACTAATAGTAATAAGACTACTAATTCCTCAATTGTGCTTAGCCATGTCGAAGAACCTCCATCAAGTAGCTATTGGCAGTTGTTACTTGTGGGGTTATCGATTGTTTTATTAGGTTTGGGAATTGGGGCATCGGTAAGGGCGATTACGATTAAAAGTGTAACTGAGAAAGTTCCTGCGGTATCTACGCCTAGCTCAGAGGCAGATATTTTGGTTAAAAGTACAACAACAAAAAATGCAACAAAAAGCATATCGAGTCAGAGTAATGAGACTTCGGTCACAAATGCTAGAGACTTAACCGCTAAAGATTCCGTCAAAAGCGATCGCTCACCTTCACCTGAGATAGCTGTAACACCGAATAATCCAAATATTAATAATATTCCTGAATCTCAAATTACTGTTTCTTCGAGTGGTTTATCAGAAGGTGAGATAGTTGTAACCATAGAAAAGTTTAATCGTATTCAAAAAGGAATGACAATCGAGCAGGTGGAAAAGATATTGGGTGCATCTGGTAAAGTGATCGCCGAAAATAACTCCAGCGATAGTATTGGCAAAGTTTACTCTTGGAAAAATCCCCAGGGTAGTAATGCGCTCATTGAATTTAAGGATGGTCAAGTTGTGGCAAAAGCTCAAGCTGGCTTATAAGAATTATCCAAAAGTATCCAAAAAGTATCCAAAAAGTAAAAGCGGCGCGAAGCGCCGATTTTACTTTTGCTATAGAATTTACATATCGGGTAAATAGCTATGCATTAGTAACCTTAAAACCTAGAATCGTGAGTCGTCCGCTTAGCGGACGACTCACGCTCTGGTTTTGGTTTTTAATGCATAGCTATTTACTCGATAAAAGCCTAGTCGGAGAAAAATCTTTTGGGTATCGATTTACGCAGCTATGTCTATTTAGATAATTTACAGCGACAACATGCTGCTTATATGGGAACGATCGCCCAAGGATTTTTGCCCTTACCTGGTGATACGTCTCTCTGGATCGAAATTTCGCCTGGCATTGAAATTAACCGCATTACGGATGTGGCACTGAAGGCTACTTCGGTACGCCCAGGGGTGCAGATTGTCGAGCGTTTGTATGGATTACTGGAGATTCACTCCTCCAGCCAAGGCGAAACTAAGGCAGCAGGTAGAGCGATTTTAGAAATGTTGGGTGTGACTGAAGAAGATCGGATCAAACCGAGATTGCTATCTAGTCAAATCATTCGCAATATTGACGCGCATCAAACTCAACTGATTAATCGCTTTCGGCGTGGACAAATGCTGCTGTCGGGTCAAACTTTATACATCATGGAAGTTGAACCTGCTGCCTATGCGGCGCTGGCGGCTAATGAAGCTGAGAAAGCTGCTTCAATTAATATTTTAGAAATCGTGGCGGTGGGTAGTTTTGGGCGGCTATATCTTGGTGGTGAAGAGCAGGATATTATGGCGGCGGCGACGGCGGTACTAAATACGATTAGTAATGTGAAAGGGCGTGATATCTACGGTGGCGATCGTCAAGAATAATTCTAAGTTTCATCATCTTCCCAGCCACAACATTTACAGCGCCATTGTTCTGGCGGCACGCGCATCCGTGAAAATGGTGTACGACATTCAGGGCATTTACCTGTAAAGACTGGATGCCAACCACATTCGGATTCCATAGCTGCATCATAACTTTTAGGATCATCGGGTTCCCAGAGTTCTGCTGAGACAAAATCTGAACAGATTCCCCACTCTGGTCCGTAAGGATGGACTGCACAAATCAAAAATTGGGTGTGTGCATAAAATTTACAGCGATCGCACAGAGATATTTTTAGAGATATTTTTGCCATATGTCTATTCTAAGATTATTGCTTTGTGCTGCACAACATCCTCATCAGGTTTAGCTAAAGCGCGCGATTTCAATACCATTTTGACGGATAACTAGCTCTAGCGTAAGCGTACTGGCAGGAAAAATCGCATCTTTAGTGACTGCTCTAATTTCGTAGGGAGATTTAAGCTCGCTAGCAACTTTAAACAGTTCGGTCAATGCATCGGGCGGAAAGTTGCCAACTTTGCCTGTAATTGTGTCAGCTAAAACACCTTCACGGCGCGCTCGAAAACTAACTAATAAAAACAGTTGCTCAATTCTGGAAGCGATCGCTTGTGGAGCTAAATTGGGCTGAAATTGTAAAGTGGCAATCTCAGCACCACGCGCAAATATTTGACGATTGATGGTCACATCAGCGGCGATCACGACTTTAGTCTCACGCTTGAGAAAGTTGCCTGCCGAGAGAATCCGAATCACATAGCTCTGTCCATCTTTGATCTGGTTAAACAACGTTTCGATCTGTTTGTCAGTAATCCTGATAATCGGTTCTTTTGGAGCTTGATCAGGCAAGAAATCGAGGAGTTGACGCGCATTAAGTTCCGCTTGCTGAATTAGTTGGATACTGGCTCGACGTAATTCCGCACTACTAAGATTAGGACGCACAACTCCAATCGATAAAATTTGATCGGCAAAAATAGCAACGTTGCCTTTGCGTAAGGCTTCGAGGCTGACGATCAGTTGTTCACGCGCGGTTTCGAGCGAAGCGATTTCTGAGGTGAGTTCGAGTCGTTGTTTGTCGATCGCGATCAAACGTTGTTCTGATTCATCGACTTTTTGTTTGAGTGTTTCGCGATCGCGCGAGATAGTTGTTAATTCGCCAGAAATTCGTTCTTTTTCGTTTTTTAGCTGGATACTCTCTGACTGGAGATTTTCTTGTTCTTTGGTTAGATTTTGAACGCGATCGCGTAGATCGGCTTCTTGTCGTGATGCTTTTTGGAGTTCTTCGTCTGCTTTGGCAAATTTGGTTTCGACCGATTGTAACAAAGCTTGAGTTTCTGATTGTTTTCGCACAGCTTGGGCTAGAGACTTATTAATCTGACCTAAGCGCTGTTGGGCTTTTTCCTGTTCAGTTTTAGAAGCATTTAGCTCAGTTTCGATTTTTTGCTTCTGCTCTTGGCTGCTAGATAGCTCTGAGCGAATACTTTCCAGCCGAAATAATCCATCCCTCAGTTGTCCGCTTAGTAATAATAAAATCCCTAATGTCGAAGCGGAGATCATGCCGCCTGTGGCGATCGTGACGACTGTGGCGGTGTCACGCGGTCTCAGGTTGAATATGCTAAGTCGCGCTTTGCCAACCTTAGTGCCAATGCGATCGCCCAATGTCGCAATAATGCCACCTAAGATTAAAATCGCTAAAATCAGCGTATATCCAGCCATGCAACTCCTTTGTCCTCACAGTATTGATCTTAGCAGACAAGTAGTAGCGAACTGCGATAGGCTATTACCACAAGTATTGCAAAACTCGACAGCACCAGCTTGATGGGGAATATGGAAACGCAACTCAAAGTACAGCAGTTAGTTAATAACCTTGCCAAAGCGATCATTGGCAAAGATGAAGCTATCCAATTGGTTTTAGTAGCGCTTTTTTCGGGTGGTCATGCCTTGCTAGAGGATGTACCTGGAGTGGGCAAAACTTTGCTTGCTAAGTCTTTAGCCGCATCTATCTCTGGCAAGTTTCAGCGTGTGCAATGTACGCCCGATTTGTTGCCGACTGATATTACGGGTACAAATATTTGGAATCCGCAAAAAGGTGAATTTCAATTCTTGCCAGGTCCCATATTTGCAAACATCTTGTTAGCTGATGAAATCAATCGCGCCACACCACGCACGCAATCAGCATTGCTAGAAGTAATGGAAGAGTCTCAAGTTACAGTCGATGGTATATCGCGAAAAGTTCCTTCCCCATTTTTTGCGATCGCTACCCAAAACCCGATCGAATATCAAGGCACATTTCCCTTGCCCGAAGCGCAACTTGATCGCTTTGCTCTATCCTTCAGTATTGGCTATCCAAATGAGTCGGAAGAATTAGAAATGCTAAAACGAATGCAAACGGGGAAAATTGGTTCAGATCAATTGGAACCCTGTATTACTCCAGAAGAAGTTTTAGAAATTCGTCAACTCTGCAAGCAAGTTCCTGTTAGTGATGCGACTAGCCAATATATTGTGAATATCGTCAGGGCGACTCGCAATGATGAAGAGATTACGCTAGGGGTCAGTCCTCGCGGTACTTCGGCATTATTGCGCTCTGCTCAAAGTTATGCATTTATCCAACAAATGCTTGATCGCGATCGCCAGTCCGATTATGTCCTTCCCGATGATATCAAGTTCCTTGCCCCCTATGTCTTAGGACATCGGATGATTACGGCTGGAAGGCGATCGGCTAAAAATGTTATTCAGCGACTTCTTGATGTTGTGCCTGTGCCTTAATTAATGTCAGTTCGAGACAATTCATAATAATGCGCCCGAACAGCTAGAGCCACTTCCAGCCGTACAACCATAACAATAAATATCGGTTTGGATATTATTAATGATATCCAAATTTCCTAACTCTAATATTTTTGCCACCGTGAAAAATTCGCCATTATGCGATCGCGCTGACAAGCTCTCCATTTGATTAAAATCACAATCATAGATATTACCTAGATAGTCAACTGAAAGCTGATTGCGACACATCAAATGATCGAGTGTAGCTAGATTAAAATGAGTTTCTAAAAAATGCGAATATTCAGTTTCTAGCTTGCGATGTTTCAAATGGAACTTACTTCTGCCAATTGGAAGATTAGTAATTGTAAATAAGTTATTAAAAACAATTCCAAAATGCTGTTGTAAATGCTCTTTGTAAGCTAATTCTAGACTTTGTTGATTGGGAGCAAGCGTAAATTGATTAGATGTCGGCAGTGGTGGATTGTAAACTAAGTCCAAAACCAGATGAGAATCAGTACCATAGCCGAGTCGATTTAGCCATTGCAGAGCTTGGATCGAACGATCAAAGACACCTTTACCACGCATCTTATCGACATTGTCTTCAAGATAGCAAGGTAATGAGGCGACAACGCGCACTTGATTTTCGGCAAAAAATTCGGGAATATCTTTGTAACCACGCTCAAAATATATTGTTAGATTAGACCGCGCGATCGCTTCTTTATTATGCGATCGCGCTGCCTTAACTAAGTCACGAAATCCATACAGCATCTCAGGTGCGCCGCCAGTTAAGTCTACTGTCCGAATTTGCGGAAAGCGCTCAATAATCTCAATTAGCTGTCGGCAAATCTCTGGATTTAACTCCTCAGTTCGACTAGGACTTGCCTCAACATGGCAATGCGCGCAAGCAAGGTTACAAATTTTGCCTAAATTAATCTGTAACACCGATATCTTATTCTTTAAAAACGGCGCTGGCAGTTTTTGAGAAAATGGCGTAACCGCGATCGCACTAACTTGCATGGATTATCCAACTTGGTTTTGTATTCATTTTAAACCAGACTAGAGAGCGCCAAGCACTCCCGATTCTGGTTTAAAACTTGAGTCTACGCAAATTCTCAACCGCAGCTTCAATCGTGCTATCTTTTTTGGCAAAACAGAACCGCAAAGCATTTACTTTTTCGCGATCAGGATGACTGAAACAAGTGCCTGGCACTGCGGCAACTAGAGCCTCCTTAGCAAGACGAAAAGCGGCGCTATTTGCATCTTTAGCAATAATAGAACTATCAGTCCAAATGTAATATGCGCCTTTAGGAAGTACTGGTGATAAGCCCATTTCGGCTAAAGCGGGAAACAGAATATCGCGCTTACGTTTGTAGTCGAGTGCCATATTTGTAAAGTATTCGCGTCCAAAATGCATCGCCGTCAGCGCCGCATGTTGCAAAGGCGCAGGGGCGCTAATCGTAATGAAGTCATGAATACGCCGCATCGCCGCGCTGATTTCAGGAGTAGCGATCGTGTAGCCCAAACGCCAACCTGTGATGCAAAATGTCTTGGAAAATCCATTGACGACAATTGTGCGATCGCGCATTCCCTCAATGCTCATCAGACTAATATGTTCACCTTCATAGACAATGTATTCATATATCTCATCGGTAATTGCATAAACATCATACTGCTGGCAAAGTTTAGCGATCAGTTCTAATTCTATTCGCGTCCAGACTTTACCCGTAGGATTTGCAGGGCTATTAATGATTACCGCTTTGATTCCCTTTTTAAAAATAGGCTCCAGCATCTCAGCAGTAACTTCCCACTGTGGTGGTTGCAGCCGAATAAACTCAGGTATTCCCCCCACAGTTACTAGATTGGGAATATAGTTTTCATAAAATGGCTCAAAGATTAATACGCGATCGCCTGGGTCTATCAACGACATCAATGCCACATTCAGCCCTTCGGTCGCGCCGCAGCAAACTGTAATTTCAGTCTCAGGATCAACCACGATCTGATTATCGCGTTGCATTTTTTCAGCGATCGCTTCACGCAGCTTTACCCATCCCCAACTATCAGCATATTGATTAAGATCAGCAGCGATCGCCTCTCTCGCCGCATCTTTGAGAGCCTGTGGAGTTGGAAAGTCGGGAAGTCCTTGGGCAAGATTGATCGCCCCAAACTTCTCGCAATAACGAGAAGCCTCACGGATTTGTGATTCTTTAGTTTGCATAGCGCGCTGTGAAAGCGCTAGTGAAAGCGAAGCAGTAATCAATGGAATATCTCTTTTTTTATTTGAAGCGTCAACGGCGCTTCAAATAATATAGCAACAAGTAAAAGCTTGTTGAGTAAAAATGCTCATGCTTAACACAGCGCACTCCATCACCCTGTAGTAAACTGACTTATTAGCAGCATTTCTACAATAAACTTTGCGTGCAACCGCGACCTATGGACTTAGCATATCAATACGCATGGCTGATTCCCTTGCTGCCACTTGCCGCAGCAGTGATCATCGGCACAGGACTGATTACGTTTAACAAATCTACCAACAAACTGCGATCGCTCTGGTCAATCCTCAGCGTATCCGCCACAGGCGGCGCAATGGTGATGGCTTTTAACCTGCTTTGGAGTCAGATACAAGGACATGATCCTTACCTATACTCATTTGAGTGGGCGCAAGCAGGTACGTTTCATCTAAACATGGGATTTGTAATCGATCACCTCACCGCGATGATGCTGGTCATCGTTACCACTGTTGCTTTCTTGGTACAAATTTATACCGATGGCTACATGGCGCATGATCCTAGCTATGTGAGATTTTATGCTTACCTCAGCCTATTCACATCATCGATGTTGGGATTAGTAATTAGCCCCAACCTAGTCCAGATTTACATTTTCTGGGAATTAGTAGGGGTGTGTTCTTACCTGCTGATCGGCTTTTGGTTTGATCGCAAAGGAGCAGCAGATGCTTGTCAAAAAGCATTTGTCACTAACCGCGTTGGTGACTTTGGGCTGTTATTGGGATTGCTTGGCTTGTACTGGGCAACGGGTACATTTGAATTCACAGAAATGGGCGCAAAGCTAAGCGAATTAGTTGAGTCTGGGGCTTTGAGTGTCGGGCTTGCTACATTATTCGCAATTCTCGTCTTCATGGGACCCGCCGCCAAATCTGCTCAATTTCCGCTTCATGTTTGGCTACCCGACGCGATGGAAGGTCCTACCCCCATTTCCGCATTAATTCACGCCGCAACAATGGTCGCCGCAGGTGTATTCCTAATCGCAAGAATGTTTCCTGTATTCGAGGAAATTCCTGCGGTGATGAATACGATCGCTTGGACAGGTGCATTTACCGCGTTTCTTGGCGCAAGTATTGCTGTTACTCAAAACGACATCAAAAAAGGGTTAGCCTATTCCACAGTTTCCCAATTGGGTTACATGGTTATGGGTATGGGCGTTGGCGCTTATGGCGCAGGCTTATTCCATTTAATGACCCATGCTTATTTCAAAGCAATGATGTTCCTCGGTTCTGGTTCGGTCATTCACGGCATGGAAGAAGTGGTCGGACATGATCCTGATGTCGCTCAAGATATGCGCGTCATGGGCGGTTTACGAAAATATATGCCGATCACGGCGATTACCTTCTTTATCGGTACTCTTGCGATTAGCGGGATCCCTCCCTTTGCTGGTTTTTGGTCAAAAGATGAGATTCTCGCCTCTACTTTTAGAGCCAATCCTGTTCTTTGGGCGATTGGATTTTTAACCGCGGGACTTACCGCTTTTTATATGTTCCGTATGTATTTCACTACCTTTGAGGGTGAATTTCGCGGCACTGACAAGAATCTTTTAGCGATCGTCAAAGCTGAAAATTCTATCGGAAAAGAACCTCAAGCTGCAAGTGATTCTCATGGACATCATGCTAGCAAGCCCCATGAGTCTCCGCTGACGATGACTTTTCCGCTGATGGTCTTAGCTATTCCTTCGATGCTGATTGGTCTAGTCGGTACGCCCTTAGGTAATTACTTTGAGTACTTTATCCATGCGCCATCTGAGAAAATCACTGAAGTTCCCGTGGAAGGCTTCACTCTCGAGTTTCTATTAATGGGTGGAAGTTCAGTTGGTATTGGTCTAATTGGGATTTCTCTAGCGATTTTGATGTACTTACAAAAGAAAATCGATCCTAGCGCGATCGCCAAATCTATTGAGCCACTTTATAAGCTCTCAAAGAACAAATGGTACATTGACGAAATTTATAACTCTGTCTTCGTGGTTGGTTCACGCCGTCTAGCACGTCAAGTGCTAGAAGTCGATGCCAAAATTGTCGATGGTGTAGTCAACCTTGCCGGCTTTGTCACTGTCGTTAGTGGCGAAGGCCTAAAATACTTTGAAAACGGCAAAGCACAATTCTATGCTCTGGTTATTTTCATTGGCGTTCTTGGTCTAGTGATTGCCACTTCGATCTAGATTTTAGTTAGGCAGAAAAGGCGATCGCCTTTTCTGCTTGATTGATCGCAAGTAGCTAATAGTTGATAAGTTAAATGAATAAGATTCAACATTGTGCTGCATATTTAATATCTTCAGGTGGTGGAGTAAAGTCTTATGTGGATGGACTTTTAGCTTCATTACCTGATATGTATGCTCCTGATCTAGTTACGTCTTTTAATGATCTTGATCAAAGCGAATATCTGCTTTTGCATGTGCATGAAGGCGAGATGCTAGGAGGGCTAAAAGATCAATGTCCAGCCGTTTATACTTTGCACAACCATCATCCATATTGTCCTAGTGGCTCCAAGTATTTTCCAATGCAGGGAGTTGCTTGCGATCGCCCAATGTCGATTTTAGGCTGTACTTGGGGACATCTGATTGATGGTTGCGGTAGTCGCCGACCTAAAAAAATCTCTTCTAATTTTAAGAGAGCCTATAGCGCACTAGACGCGATCAAAAGGTTGGGGATTACGGTGATTGCTAATAGTGATTATGTGCGATCGCAATTAATTAAAAATGGCATATCTCCATCACAAGTAATAACTTTGCGCTGTGGAATTATGGCTCCCAAATCTAATCATGAACCTCTGACTGAAAGTATTCATAGTCAGCAGCATATTTTATTTGCAGGGCGGATTGTGCCAGAAAAAGGTTTGGATTGGCTTTTAAAAAGTATGGTACGAGTTGATTCCCGAATCCATCTTGATATTGCGGGGGAAGGGTGGGATTTATTGAGAATGCAAAATTTAGCAAAAGATTTAAAACTGCACGATCGTATTACTTGGCATGGTTGGTGTGATGGCGAGAAACTAGAAGATTTATATCGTCAAAGTTTTGCAGTGGTTTTTCCCAGCGTTTGGCCAGAGCCTGCGGGACTGATCAGTCTAGAAGCGTATGCTAGATATCGTCCGATTATTGCTAGTGCCGTAGGCGGTATTCCTGAACATGTTCGCGATCGCCAGACAGGAATTTTAGTCGCGCCGAATCATATTGAGCAGTTAGCATCAGCGATCGCTGATCTAGCTAATGATTTTAAAAAATCAAGAGCGATCGGGATTACGGGTAATGCTTGGTTTCAAGAAGAATTTACGTTGGCTATTCACGCTAAAAGATTGCGTAAAATTTATGATACTGAGATATCAAGGTTTAATAACTCTATAAGCGGCGCTGAGCGCCGCTTATAGAATCAAGCTAATGCTAAGGCATGAACCAACGACAAAATGCAAAGCGACAGCAATAAATCGACAATTGAGCAGAAGATCAGCGCGATCATGGTTGTCGCCAATAAACTGGCATAGCTTCCAAGCGATCGGTAAGCTGATCAGCACGATCGCTGTCCAAAGCGGAAAAAAGTTAAAGGCGATCGCCAGAATTACGATCGCATAAATCACTCCACATAACCAGGGCAGAAGTTGCGCTGCGCGCTTAGTTCCTAACCGTACAACAGGCGATCGCTTTCCTGCGGCAGTGTCATCAGCAACTTGGTTAAAATGCGAACAAAATAAAATCAGGCTAGTAATAATGCCGACAATAATCGCCGCTGCGATCGAGCCACCTGACCAAGATTTTGTTTGACTGTAATAAGCTGCCGAGACTCCTAATGGACCAAACGCAAAAAAACATAAAACCTCGCCCCAGCCTTGATATCCCAATCGAAAAGGGGGACCTTGATAGATGTAGCCTAAAAAACAACAAAGCGCGATCGCACTAATTACAATTACATCTTGCTGAAGCCAAGAAATTACCAATACGCCACTAATTCCGAGGATCAAGCAAATATTCGCGATCGCAAATATGAGATTTTTCTTGCCTGTTAAATTCACCACCGAATGCGCCTTATTTATATCAATACCTGTTTCGGCATCAAATACATCATTGCAAAGATTTTCCCAGACCAAAATCAGCACTGCCGAAATCAGAAATATTAAAAAAATATTCCAGTTGATCGCCCCAGTATTTCGATAAGCAACAGCCGTACCTGTAGCGATCGGCACGATCGCCACACTATACATCGGGAACTTAATCGCTGCCATCCATAATTTGCGAGATGGCTCGGGAGGTAGCTCTGAGGAATCAATTTCGAGGCTTTTTACCATATGAAATCGGGAAAGTGAAATCAATAAAGTTGAGATCGTCATCTTACCGTAAAACCAAAACTTAAAAAGTTACTTGAAAAGTTAGAGGGAACAGCAAAGACGCTGTCTTTCCTTTTGGCAAAAAACAGTCAATTATTAAGCTTTGCAAAGTAAGATGGGGGATATTAAGAATAAAAATTAAGACATATAGGCTTTAGAGAAATATGCGCGTTGCGATCGCTGGAGGAGGGTTAGCAGGATTATCCTGTGCCAAGTATTTAGTAGATTTAGGACATCAGCCAATCCTGTTAGAGCGCAGTGAGATACTCGGGGGCTTAGTAGCTGCTTGGAAAGATAAAGATGGCGACTGGATCGAAACTGGATTGCATAACTTTTTTGGAGCTTACCCAAACATGTTGCAACTGATGGCGGAGCTAAACATTTTAGACCGCCTGCAATGGAAGCGCCACGCCTTAATTTTTAACCAGCCCGAAAAGCCAGGCGTACTTTCTTGGTTTGATGTTCCTAATATTCCCGCACCTTTTAACATCATCACCTCGATTTTACGCAACAACGACATGCTCACTTGGAATCAAAAAGTGCGCTTTGCCATTGGCTTGATTCCCGCGATCGTGCGCGGCGACAAGTATGTCGTCTCGATGGACAAATATACTTTTACCGAATGGCTAGCCATGCATGGTATCGGCGAAGATATCAGCACCGATGTATTTATCGCGGTTTGTAAATCGCTTAAATTCATTGATCCAGATGTAATTTCGGCGACCATTCCTCTCCGCGCCTTGAACAAATTTCTGCAACAAAAAGACGGCTCAAGGATCGCTTATTTAGACGGTGCGCCTCCTGAACGACTCTGCCAGCCGATCGCTGATTATGTAATTGATCGCGGCGGCGAAGTGCATACTGGAGCCTCACTGAAGCAGATTGTGGTTGGTGCTGACGGCAATGTCGAAAAGCTCATCATTCGCGGATTAGATGACGCACCTGACCAAGAAATATTTGCTGATGCTTATGTATCGGCAATGTCGGTTGATGCCATCAAAAATTATTTGCCGATCGCGTGGGCTACCATGCCTTACTTTCAACAGCTAGATCAGCTAGAAGGCGTGCCAGTCATCAGTGTTCAGATTTGGTTTGACCGCAAACTTACCAATATTGATCACACATTATTTTCGCGATCGCCACTCTTGAGTGTCTACTCAGACATGAGCAACTCTTGCAAAGAGTACGCAGACCCTGACAAATCGATGCTGGAATTAGTAGTTGCCCCTGCTGCTGAATGGATTGACCGATCCAATGCTGAAATTATCGAAGCCACCCTAAATGAACTGGCAAAATTATTTCCCAATCATTTGCCAACACCCGCCAAAGTCTTGAAATCCTATGTAGTCAAAACGCCAAGATCAATCTATACTGCCATCCCTGGGCGTGAACAATTTCGCCCTAGCCAAACCACACCAATCGCTAATTTCTTTTTATCAGGGAGCTATACATCTCAACCTTTTTTTGGCAGTATGGAAGGAGCCGTACTTTCTGGTAAGCTTACAGCACAGGAAATCCATAAAGCCAATCAAAACGCAAGTCAATCTTCTGGAAACAAAGTCCTTGGTCGAACCTCTAACCAAAACCAGTCAAATTCATCTGTCGTCACTGCCTAAGCCAATGGCAATCCGTCAGCCAGTCAATCTGGAAGAAGCCTACGAGATTTGTCGTTGCATCACTGCTAAGTATGCCAAGACTTTTTATCTTGGCACGATGCTGATGTCTCAGGCAAAAAGGCGCGCAGTTTGGGCGATTTACGCTTGGTGTCGGCGCACCGACGAGCTTGTTGATGGTATGCAAGCTGAAAGCACAGATGCAGAAACGCTTTTTAACTGGGAAAGACAGTTAGAAGCGACATTTCGAGGCGATCCTATTCATGCCTCCGATATTGCCTTAGCCGATACAGTCAAGCATTATCCAATGCCACTCCAGCCATTCAAAGACATGATTTCGGGAATGCGGATGGATCTTAAATACGATCGCTATCAAACTTTTGATGATCTGCATTTATATTGCTATCGAGTCGCGGGTACAGTCGGCTTGATGTCAGCCGCAATCATGGGATTTGAAACCAAAGACCCATCAGTAATCTCCACCGCGACCGAAGCGGCGATCGCTCTCGGCATTGCGATGCAACTAACTAATATTTTGCGAGATATCGGTGAAGATGCTCAGAGAGGAAGAATTTATCTGCCCCTCGAAGACCTGCATTATTTTGACTACACCGAAAAAGACTTGTTAAACGGCACTGTTGATGAGCGTTGGAATGACCTAATGCGATTCCAAATCCGAAGAGCGCGCGAGTTTTATCAACATGCTGAAGATGGTATATCGGCGCTATGTCGTGATGCTCGTTGGCCAGTTTGGTCATCATTAATCTTGTATCGCAATATTTTAAAGGCGATCGAAAGCAACAAGTACGAAGTATTTATGCGCCGCGCCTTTGTGCCTGCCCCTAAAAAAGTACTAACTTTACCGTGGGCATGGCTAAAAGCCCAAACATCTTAGATGAAGTAAATGCCCAAGTAAAAGCGCGACACTAAGCGATCGCCTTTAACCTTTACTTTTTATGACTTACTTTGTTCGTTTAGCTAAAGCGCTCTCATACAGAGCGATATTACTTTTAGCGATCGCAGTCCACGAATACTGCTGAGCAGTGTTGTAAGCATTTATGCGTAACCTTTGCCAATAATCGCAATCAGTTATTAATTTTTTAAGCGCTTGTTCAATTGCCAAGACATCTCTAGGCGGAATCACGATCGCATCAAAATCATGCTTGACAATCTCAGTTGGTCCTGGAATTTCCGTAACAATCGGCACTAATCCACAAGCCATTGCTTCAACTACAGCTAAACCGAACCCTTCTGACAAAGAAGGAAAAAGATGAATAGAATGCCCAGCTAATAACGCAGGTAGTTCACTGTTTTGGTAGGTAGGGACAACATGAATCCGACTAATTAATTCAGAATCAAAGTCAGCGATTACTTGATCTCGATTAACCATAGTCCCAAAAAAGCTAACTTCAACCTGAGGAAATTCACGCAAAATCGAATTTAAAGCAGGAATACTATAATGTATGCCCTTCCGAGGAATATAGCTACCAATAAGCGCAATCCGAATCTTTTCATCTTTGGGTAGCGGCTGTAATGGCAAATTCAGAAGTGTATCTAATATCCCGTTTTTAACAAGGTATGCACGCTCTTTCTGCACCTTTAATTCTTTGACTGCATAACCTAAATCATATTCGTTCAACAACAGAACTAAATCTGCTAGACGCATTGAGTTCGTAACTTCCCATAAATGAAATCCTCCATGATAAATTGGATACTTCCAACTTAATTTCATGTTGCCACGCTTAACTTCTTCTAATAGTTGTAGATGCACAGCATGTTCTAGCCCATGACTGCGTGTAGCAACAAGCGGAAATGCCTGAGAAGAAATTTTACTCCATTTAGCCCAAACCCATGCATCACCAGTTGATGCGTCAAGAATATCGATCGCTTGATTTTTTACCAAAGCCGCAACTTTACTAGCCACAAACTCTGGGAATAAAATTCCTTGAACTATACTTGGCAAGAAACTTGGCAAATTATCGAAAGAAAAATAACTAACTTCATGCCCTAACTTTATATACTCCTGCCCAAGTCGCCATGTCACCCCTGGTGCGCCTAAATTTATATTTAGTTCATGATGAATAGTTAACAAGATTTTCATTTAATTTACACTTACAGCACTTTCACAAAATTCATTAAGTTTCAAGTTAGCGCATTGCGCTGTAACTTCTCAAAGATAGACTCTATTTTTTGAAAATTCTTGTGAGTATCAAAATTTACTTCAACTACTTGTCGCGCTCTTTTTCCCATTTGCCTGCCCAAGCTAGGATTATCAATTAATAATTGAAGTGTATCTCCCAACGCTTGGCGATCGCCAGGTGTGATTAGAAACCCAGTTTCTCCCTCCTTCACAATTTCAGTCGTTTGAATAAGCTTGGATGCAATCACAGGTAATCCAAAAGCCATAGCTTCAATAAATACCAAACCAAAAGCGTCTCCATAAGTCGGCATCACAAATACATCTGCCTGACGATAAAGCTGATGCCAAGCATCACTATAAGCCTTAATATCATTGTATATATGCACATTTGGATGATTACATTTAATCGAATCTAAAGTAACAACATGAAGTATAGAATTATCTGCAAATCGACTTAAAAAAACATCTAGTAAATCTTCTCCACCCTTACGTTTAAAATCCCCCCCAATAAACAGGATATTATATGCTTCTTGACTTGACTTATGGTCGCGATCTATAAAAGGCAATAGTTTTAAATCAACTCCATACGGAATAGCCGTTACCTTGTCAGGATGAATTCCATAATCATTAATAACCGAACTACGAGCCCATTCTGTACAGGTAAAAACTTTAGAAGCTGCCTTAAATACTTGCTTTTCTAAAAATATATTAGGATTATAAGTCCATTTATATTTGTGATTGTTACACTCTTCTGAAGCTTGAATGTTGGTCATATCTATACTTATGACTGATGGTATTTTTCGCATTATATCTAACGATAAAAATGCTAAAGGTTGCGTATGAAAATATAAAACATTATACTTTTGATCATGCTTTTGTTGCTTAAGCTTTCTTTCTATCAGTCGGCGAGTTAATAGTCCATAGCCAAGTTGGGCACGCACACGAAAAAAATCTAAGTTATAAGATTGAATTAATTTGTTAGGAATCCGTAAGCCAATTATTTTGTTTAAAATTCGTGAAAATAATTCTTTTTCCTGATTGCTCCAATAAATATCAACTTGACATACAGAAGATTCAAAGTATTTTCTCATCATCAAACTGTGGGTTTTATGTCCCATGGATGACTCTGTGATTGCTAAGACCCTTGTATTCTCGTTCATCTTTTTATTACCGCAATCAATCGGATAATTGTAAAGAGCTTAAAGCTGCCCAACGCTTGTCTATAGAAACATCTAAATTTTCAGTAGGATTATTGCTGAAATCAAGCGCAGGCGCATCAGGGGCAATTTTGGGATAAGGAATAGCTAAAATTAGCTGCTCATATAGCCAAGCGGCAGGGTCAAAATATCCATTGGGCGACAAAGAATCTACCAAATCGCCTGTTTCAACCTCTCTTTCCTTGGGATACTCGCCTTCGGGTAATGGCTCAGCCAGCAAAATCATTTCTGAAGTATTAATCGCCAGTCTGTAGTTGAACTGGACTAATGTGCGATCGCAGATCAAAGTAATGATCGTTGAAGCTTTGGCTGTAACTTGAAGAAATGAACCCGCATGGTGAATACTAATCGTCCCCTGCACAGGCGTTAGTATCTCTAGTCCTTCGATAGATTCTTTAAACTCAAAAGATTCAGTTGCCTCTACAGCTCTCGCAATTTGAGGTATTAATAACTTTTCCATCAGGCTTATACCAACTTGACTATCAACTGACGATTTAATTCTTTGCGCTGACTATGAGCCTTGATTTACGTTAACCCTTTTTCTTTTTCTTAGAAGAGTTAGGTTCAAAAGGTAGAGCAGATTTTGTGGGGGGATTGCCATCTTTGTCATCGACAACAGTTGCTTTATTGTCTTTAATTTCAGATGGGATTTTGCTCAAATCAGCTTTGCCAGATTGCACAGAGCTTGCGAAAGTGCTTGCAGAGACAGCAACTAATTTTTGTAAGTTTTCAGGCAGTGGCTCTTTGGCAACAATGAATGCTTGTAATGTCTGAAAAATGTTAGCAATCAGCATGTAAAGCATCACACCTGATGGCAATGGGAAGAACAAAAACATCCCAGAAAAAATTACTGGAGTAAGTTTGTTCATAGTGTCTTGCTGCGAAGACTCAGGAGTTGCACCACTCGTTTTTGGTGTGGAACCACTAGAGATCGACTGGTTGGCGTAAAGGCTGATCCCAAAGCCCAATACCATAACAACGATATCCCAATTAATACTGCCATCGGGGTTAGTAGCACCCGTCTTACCAAGAGCTTTAATGAATAGAAACCCTTTATTTGAAGCTAAGCCCGGCACTGTCGCCTGTACTGTGACATCGCCAACTTGTTTAGCAATTACAGTTCCATCAGCTAAAACTTCAACTAGCTCTTGCCCCTTAGTGACTTTCCATGTGGGTGTAAGTTCTGCATCTGGATATTCGCTAGAAAGAACCTTAAAATCTTGTCCTTGAGCAGTTTGCAAAATAATTTTCGATTGCTCACCGATTGCTAAAGTTGTCCCATTTACGGCAGTAGCAAGGACTGGGAAATGTATGCGATCGGCAAAGTAAACATTTTGACTAGGCGAAGTGAAAGGCTGATGTTGGACTTGAGCTTGAGCGTCTGGAGCTGAAATCTGAAAATTTAGAGAGTAGTTAATGTCGGCGAAGGGTGATCCTCTCAAGGTTGCAAACAGAGCGAACAAGATTGGTAGCTGCACGATCGCAGGTAAGCACCCTGAGAGAGGATTTCCAAACTCTTTAAAATTAGCTGAGTTAACCTTTGCGGTTTCTTCCTGTTGCTTTGCAGGATCGCTCTTGTAGCGTTCTTGAACCTCTTTAATTCTCTGTTGCATCACTGGGTTAGCGATTTTCATGCGTCGCATACTGCGAAGCTGATTAGCACTAACAGGAAACAAAACAAAACGGACAACCAACGTGAGTGCAATAATTGCCAATCCATAGCTCGGTACGAGACCGTAGAAAAAGTCTAGGAAGGGCAACATGATGTTGTTGGAAAGAAAACCTACGCCGAAATCCATTTTCTAATTTACTGTTTCTGGGTTTGCATCCGATTCATAAAAACTAGGATCGCTTCTTGAAGCGATCCTTAAATACTCTGGGCTTTGCTGCCAATTGCACCGCTTATATCTTGAGCTTTGAGGCTTAGCTTTGATTCGATATATTCATATGTTTCGCGAAATCTGGGTAAAGATTTCAGTTCAAGTCGAGAGCCATCTTTCAGGGTCAATACCATATCTCCCCAGCTGCCTAAACCGCGCGGAACAGTGACAATTTTAGCAATTTCAGCGTACACAATATCTGTGCGAGTTTGTCCTCTCCAACCACCTGTGACGGTAATGCGTCGATTGGTGATTCTATATCGCGACCACAAAGCTCTGGTGATTGAAGCAATTCCTAAAGGAATCGTAATCACAAAAATACTCATCAGCAAGCTAATAATTAGATCACCAATGTGGGGTGCGCCTTCGTAGTAAACTTCCTCATTAACTGCCATGCTGAAAAACCTTCGCTTTCGCTAGTAGACTCTTTAGATCGTCACAAATTTCTTGATAACTGGGTTTGTCTTTGACAGTATTCACTGTTACAACAATTTGTAATCCATCTCTTAATTGTGACAGAAGTTGACGAAAAATGGCGCGAAGTTGACGCTTAAATCGGTTACGGCTTACCGCCAACTTGCTAACTTTCTTGCTAACAACTATGCCTACCCTTGTAGTCAAGGGAACATTAATCTCGAAAAGAATCCGTAAGTTTAAGTATTTACCTCTATAGCGATCGCCACTGATATATACTTTCGCGAAGTCTTCGCGCCGCCGCAGACGGTTTTGATTAGGAAGCACTAGAAATTAACAATTACTTTGCTAAAGCTGCGAATTAAATCTGGTAAGAGCGATTTTATACAGTTGTCAAGCGGACTCGACCTCTGCTGCGGCGCGCTCTAACAACGCGTCTACCTGTAGGAGTTTGCATTCTGGCGCGAAATCCAGAGGTGCGTTTCTTTTTGCGGACACTACCGCGTAGAGTGCGTTTGGTCATAACGGTTACTTATTTAGTTTCAGATGATGTCATTTTTCACAGGCTTCTGAGTATAACACTTGTGTTTAGACTATGTATAGTTTTACTACCAAGTCACAGGTTTAAAATTATCATCATTGGCGATCGCGACACCTTCACCCGATGGCTTAATCACAAATAATCCTTTTTGATAAGCATAGCGATCTATACCTTCATTGATCTCTATTCCTGCCACTGCGCCATAGGCTTGATAGTTTTGGTAATGAGGGAAAGAAGTTTTGAAAAGTGCCAATTTTTGAAGAAATTCATCAACATCATCTTTAGAAAGTCTTGATTTACACTCGACTAGCACAAGCTCAGTATCATCAATAGCGAGAATATCAATTTCCATCGCCGCACCTTGACGCTTAGTTCTTGTCCGAGGATGGACTTCTTTGATATCAATGCCTTTTTCTTGAAAAAGCCGCAAAACCGCAGGTTCAACTAATTCTTCAACGAAGCGCCCCCATCTGGTGGTTAGAGCATCAACGGCTTTACTGGTGCGCTCAACTGTACATTCTAATTTTGCCAAACTGATGGCAGCTTCGGCAGCACGGCGATCAGCTTCGGCACTGCGGCGATCGCTTTCTTCTTGAGATTTTTGGAACAGTTTATAAATATCTTCAATGGTTACAGGGGTCATAAGCTTTTACTGCTTTAATTTTTGACTCGGCTAAAACTATTTTTAGCCGAGTCAAAATCACGAACTTTTAACTGCGCGATCGCAATCTCTGGTTAGAGACCGCGATCGTAGAGTGAAGTGTTAGAAGGTTTGGGTAGTGCTTGGGTTATATAAGATAAGACTGCTCAGCAAATTAACGAATGTACTCTTTAAGAACACTGTTGCGATTAGGATGGCGCAGCTTGCGAAGAGCTTTAGCCTCGATTTGGCGGATACGTTCACGGGTGACGTTGAAGATTTGTCCGATTTCTTCGAGGGTCTTCATACGCCCATCATCAAGCCCGTAGCGTAGACGCAGGACATCGCGTTCTCTAGGACTAAGGGTTCCCAGCACGCTTTCGAGGTCTTCTCGCAATAGACTTTTGGCAACTTGATCGTCTGGAGTTTCACCTTCGGACTCGATAAAGTCACCCAGACGAGAGTCTTCTTCCTTACCAATCGGAGTTTCGAGAGAGATCGGCAACTGGGCAGATTTGGCAATAAACCGCAGCTTTTCAATCGTCATCTCCATGCGAGTGGCGATTTCCTCTTCGGTTGGCTTACGCCCCATTTCTTGGGAAAGTAACTTAGTAGTTTTCTTGATCCGTGAAATGGTCTCGTAAAGGTGAACTGGTAGACGGATAGTGCGAGATTGATCAGCGATCGCACGAGTAATCGCCTGACGAATCCACCATGTGGCATAAGTCGAGAATTTGTAACCTTTTTCATGGTCAAATTTTTCGGCGGCACGGATCAATCCTAAGCTTCCCTCTTGGATCAAATCTTGGAAAGATAAGCCGCGATTCATGTATTTTTTGGCGATCGAGACCACTAGCCTCAGGTTAGACTGCACCATTTTGTCTTTGGCGCGGCGACCAGAGTGGAGTCTTTTACGGAAGTCACCTAAAGGCATCTCCATTTTGACTGCCCAGTCAGATTCCCTTACATCATCGGGATGGCATTCAACTTCAGTGGCTAATTCTTCGCGCTTTAGCTCTAGCTCTAGCAGATCAGCAATTTTTCGGGCTAACTCAATTTCTTCATCAGCACGAAGCAATCGGATGCGCCCAATTTCTTGCAGGTAAAGGCGGATCGAGTCTTCGGTAAAGTGCTTTTTCTTGGTTTGACTAGCCCTTTTTTTAGTTGCGGCTCTTGATTTGCCCGTTTTGTCAGGATCATCGTCATTGTCGGAATCCTCATCTGAGTCATCACTTGAGTCATCCTTGTCGACTTCATCGTCTAAATCATCAAGGTCTTCTTCAATTTCTTCAATATTTTTGTCAAGTTTGCTGATTGGCAACTTGATTTCAATAGGTAGGTCGATGGCTGCTTTGCTCATGCCAGATTCCTCAAATCCATACTCTCTAAAACTTTGTCTAGGGGGAATTACACCTAGATGATTGTAGCTTGCCAAACATAAAAATGGTGGTTTAAGCTAGTTAGAATCATGAAAATACTCACTAATGAGTTTGTTCATAAAAGACCTCGTGATACGCGAGAAACTCCGCGCTTTAGCGCAGAGAGGTAAGCAAACGGCGGTTTCAACCGCCAGTAGATATTAGAATCCATAGCTATCCTTGTAGATGGTGAGGTGGAGGGGTATGGCGACACCCC
>JANXUJ010000127.1 GCA_025356295.1 Cyanobacteriota bacterium | reverse complement strand
AGAGTTGAGGGTGAAAATACAAGACTGAGACATTATTTAGCTAGATTACACCGCAAAACTTTATGTTATTCAAAATCGGAAGAAATGCTGCGGTATTCAATTCGTTTGTTAATTCACTATCTTAAGTACAAATCATTTCCTGCTTTTGCTTGATTCATCTTTCATTTGTGCAATGTCACAAAATGAGGTATCTTGCCGCTCAATTAAGCCGTTAGGCTAGGTATAGGTTCGTATTCTAAAGTGATGTGTGGCACGAACAGTGATGTTTAATCTAATATTTGAATTGTTCAAATGGTTCTGGTCACTATGGGAGCGCCTAGACGAGAAAACAAAGCGCCAAATCATTGAAGCAATCATTGAAGCATTTCAAGAGTTAATTAGGACTTTTTATAGACAGTGGAAAAGTAAAAAGGAAAAATGAGGTTAAATTATGAGCAGCTTTAAAGAATTTATGGACGAAGCAGTGGAGTCACCCACTAAAGCGTTAACCTCATCTAATACTTCGCTTTCAGCTATTCAGGCTTCTCTAACATTGTCGGTTGGCATACTTTTGAACCCATTTGCAGTTTCAAGTGACAAGAAACAGAAATTTGCTGAGGAGGTTGCTAATCTAGTTCGAGATGAATCATTCATATCTGAATTTAGTGATCGTATTGGTGAGCCAATAGAACTCGAAACTGAAGAAGATTTTGTAGAGAGGGGTAGAGATGTATTGAGAATGATATTGTTTGACAAGTTTGGAATCAAGGGTTAGATACCGTTATTTTTTAGAATTTATCGATAAAATGTGGCTTGCTCTGCTTTTGTGTCAACAAAAGTATAGTTGAGCGGGTTTTCTTATTGCTTGTTTAAGTGTATCCTACGGGATACACTTAAAGCATGATTGAAATTCGCGAAACTGAAATCTATTCTCGGTGGTTTAAATCACTGCGCGATCGGGAAGCTAGGGCGCTTATAGACATTCGCATTCGGCGTTTGTCCATGGGCAATTCTGGTGACGTAAAACCGATAGGAAAAGGTGTCTCAGAACTTCGCATTGATTATGGTGCAGGATATCGAGTGTATTTTGTACAACGAGGAGACACGTTTATCGTCTTGCTTGCAGGTGGAGATAAACGTACCCAAGATCGCGATATCAAAACAGCCTTAGACTTATCACAAAAACTATAGGATATCTCATGAACAAAGTTCCAACCTATCTTTGGGATGTAGCAGAGCATCTAGAAACGAAAGAAGATATGGCAGCTTATCTTGAAGCCGCTCTTGAAGATGGTGATCCTAATCTAGTAGTAGCGGCATTAGGAGATATTGCTCGATCTAAAGGAATGACAAATGTTGCGCGTGAAACAGGATTAGGACGTGAAAGCCTATACAAATCTTTGTCACTCGAAGGTAATCCAGAATTTGCCACTGTTTTAAAAGTTATACAATCACTTGGCATCCGTTTACGAGCTACTCCTGTATAAGCACCCAGCCTAACAATGCGTTGGAGCCGACTTTATCAAAAGCGATCTGTAAAATCCAAAGATAGTCTGAGGCGGCTCAACTAGACCGTTATCTCGCATACTTCAATCAAGAATATTCCTCTCTAAAGTTTAAAGAAGATGGAGTCTGTAAGTTATACAAATGATGTAAAGCATCGGGAGTGGTGTCTTGATACGGGAGTTAACTCCGACGAGTACTGCTGTTTAGATATGGCATGGATATTTTTCTCGGTGCATTCATTGCAGGAACGATTAGCACCTTTGATTTTGGAATGGATTCAGACCCATTCCAAAATCAAAGGTGCTACGGCGATGGCTTTTGTGTTTTCAGGATTTTTAGCTTTGGGTGTAATGTTAATTACTACCCTCAAAAGCAAATTGGATTTGCACAGCTTTCTATTTGGCGATATTTTGGGAGTTACTAGCACCGACCTATGGCGAACTTTGATCATTGCGATCGCAGTTCTATCATGTGTCGCCATCTTTTACCGAGAATTAATTTTCTATATAGCTCATCCCAATGAATCAGGAAGCCAGTGTTGTATGCGTAGCATCAACGTCTGGTAGTTCACGCTCCATTCAAAGACTGAATCAACACATAAATGCCACCGATGATAATGCCACCACCTGCGATCCGAACTAGCTGATCTTTAAATAATTTCTTGATCAACATCGCGATCGCTACACCTGATACATGTAACGCAGTAGTTGCCACCATAAATCCTGCGGCATATTCTAAAGCTGATGCTTCTTTAGGCATCTCTGCGCCATGAGCGTAGCCATGAAAGATGGCAAGTAGTCCCACAATGCCGATGCTGGCGGCTAGAGGTAAACGAGTTGCCAGCAAGACCAGTCCACCTAGTATCAAATCAGACGCAATAATTCCCTGTTCCACAAACGGAACTGGCACAGCTGTAATACCTAAAACGCCGCCCAACGCCATGACGCTGACAAAAGCGAGTGGTACTGCCCAAACTGCATGACCGCCCAGTTGCGCCGCCCAAAGCCCTACGGCTAACATTGCCAAAATGTGATCTAATCCACCGATAGGATGCTGTAAGCCATGTAAAAAGCCTACGGTTTCTCCAGCACCAACGTGCGCTTGCGCGATCGCAGGTATCGACACAGCCAGTAAAAAAGTACCAATCGACAGCAAAAAGCGGCGAGTAAAGTTATTAGACAATTTATCTAGCATTTTTTGTTTTTCTCAAATCAAGTTCGTGGGTCAATTTTATCGCTAATCTAGAAAATACAATAGTTAATAGCATTACAGATGTCGCCACCTGTACTAAAACAAATAAAAATCCCAGAATCGAATGGCGACGCTTCGCGCCGCCATTCGATTCTGGTTTTGAGTCCTAATACAAGTGACGATAGATATACAACCAATAAAAAACAAATGAAGAAACATATTCTATTTATTTTGCCGTACCTCAATCAAGGCGGAACCGAAAAACAAGCGCTCAGTCTAATTGAAGGATTGCGCGATCGCTACAAAATCTCATTACTAGCTCCCGATGGCAAAGGTGCAGCCCAATTTAAAGCATTACCAATTTTGCAACGCGAATTTACAAGATGGGATTTTAATTTTTTTAAAGGTTTGCCCGAACTAATTAAGGGAATCAAAGAAATTCAGAAAGAACAAGCGATCGATTTAGTACATATTCATGGCGCACATGAGTTGATGTTACCAGTACGTTGGATGTTCAAAAAATTACCTATAATTTTTACAGTGCATGGATATCATGGTGAAGGAGCGAGATTTAGCTATCAAATGTCATGCTGGTTTAGTAATTGGTTCGCAAATCAAGTCATCAGTGTTTGTGAAGCAGAATATAATCTTTTGCGTGAATTAGGATTAAGCGAGAAAAAGCTCCAATTAATCTATAACGGTGTTAAGGAGCCAGTTCTTGATTCTGCTAAATCTGGGGAACTTGCTCAAAGATTCAATCTCGATCCTTCAACTCAAATTATTCTCGGCACAGCTGCTCGCCTTAATGAAGCCAAAGGATTAACTTATTTGCTTAAAGCTTTTGCTGCCCTCACTCCCAGATACTCTCCTAAAGGGAGAGGAGAGCAAGATTTGCGTTTGGTGATTGCGGGTAATGGCGATCTGGAAGTATCTCTCAAGCAAGAAGCTCAGGATTTAGGAATTAGCGATCGCGTAATTTTCACGGGCTATCTCGATGACTTACCGAACTTGATGCAGTTATTTGATATTTTTGTACTGCCTTCCCTTCAAGAAGCTTGCAGTCTTGCTTGTGCCGAAGCAATGTCTCAGTCAAAGCCAGTAGTTGGCACTCGCGTGGGTGGTATTGCTGAACAGGTTAGCGATCGCGAAACTGGTTTTATCGTTGATCCTCGCGATCCTAATGGTTTGGCTGCGAAACTTGCTGAACTAATCGCGGATCAAGATTTACGCGATCGCTTTGCTAAAAATGGATGCGATCGCTACCGCCAACTCTTCTCTAGTGAAATTATGCTCACGAAAACCGCAGAACTATACGATAAGCTACTATGACAAATCGCTATTATTACTAACCAATCTTCTGAGCAATGCGTAACTTTGCCGATCGCGCTCTAGGATTTGCTTTATTTTCTTCATCAGTGGCGATGATTACTTTTTTGGTGAGGACTTGTAAGCGATCGTCTTCGCGAAATGTATGTTTGACGATACGATCTTCGAGACTATGGAATGTAATCACGGCAATTTTACCGCCAGTTTTTAGCCAATTGGGAGCGATTGCCAGCCATTTTTCGAGGCTCTCTAATTCGCGATTGACAGCAATTCTTAGGGCTTGAAATGTGCGGGTAGCAGGATGGATTCTGCCATGACGATAACTGGAGGGAACACAAGCCGCGATCGCATTCGCAAGTTCCAATGTGGTTTTAAAAGGACGCCTCTCGACAATTTGACTGGCGATGCGGCGAGAGAGCCTCTCTTCTCCAAATTTAAAGATAAGATTAGCAAGTTCTACTTCTTTATAGTGATTGACAATTTCGGCGGCGGTGAGAGTTTGACGGTTATCCATTCGCATATCCAGTTCGCCTGACTCTCGAAAACTAAATCCGCGATCGGCGACATCAAGCTGGGTGGAACTCACACCCAAATCGGCAAGGATGCCATCAAATAACAGGTTAGACGTGGGTTTATATTCGCAAAAATTACCACGCCAAAATGTGACTTGATTTGCATAACCAGCAAGGTTATCTGTGGCGGCAGCGATCGCCACTTCATCACGATCAATCCCCACTAAGCGGACATTTTCCGCAGCTTCCAAAATTAAAGCGCTATGTCCACCGCCACCCACGGTGCAATCGAGATATACGCCGCCTGCAACAATCTCTAAACCAGCGATCGCAGGTTCAGCAAGGACGGGAACATGATGAAACTGAGCAGTCATAAATTTGAGAGGCAATTGGAAAGCGAAGCACTTTAGCTGTTATCAATATGTAGCTTGATAATCGCCATAAAGTAACCAAAGTCATTAATATAGTCTACTGTGCTGTTTATTTGCCAACTTTGTCACCATGAAACATACTCTCTCCGTTGTCGTCCAAGATGAGGCAGGCGTGCTGACCCGCATTGCTAGCTTGTTCGCCCGCCGAGGTTTTAATATCGAGAGCCTTGCGGTCGGGACTGCTGAACAGGATGGATTTACACGCATTACAATGGTTGTCTCAGGCGATGATCACACGATTGAGCAAATCACAAAGCAGTTGCATAAGCTAATTAATGTGATCACCATTCTCGACTTTACCGATATTCCTTGTGTTGAGCGCGAGTTAATGCTCGTTAAGGTAAATGCTGCGCCGAATGTGCGATCAGAAATTATCGAAATAACCCAGATTTTTCGCGCCCGTATCGTTGACGTAGCCGATGACTTCTTAACAATTGAGGTGGTGGGCGATCCAGGGAAGATGGTTGCCATTTTAAAAATGTTAAATAAGTTTGGCATTCGCGAAATTGCGCGTACTGGCAAGGTTTCACTCACTCGTGAATCAGGCGTGAATACGGAATATCTCAAGGTTAATCAACAAGGAGCGCGTGGCGCTTTATCTAATCTCTAGGTTTATAAGTAAAAAGCACCCTATAGGGTGCTTTTTCTTTTATGATGCTGTCAGCCCAAAGTAGACGATCGCGTACAGTCACAATATGCGTATAGCCATATTTACCGAGACATTTTTACCAAAAATTGATGGCATTGTGACCCGCCTCAAATATACGGTCGAGTATCTAGTCAAACTCGGTAATCAAGTATTGGTGTTTTCGCCCGATGGGGGAATTAAAGAATATTGTGGTGCTGAGATTTATGGCGTATCAAGTTTTGACTTCCCGCTATATCCTGAACTAAAAGTAGCTTTGCCGCGACCTTCCATCGGCTCGGCTCTTGAACAATTCAAGCCAGATATTGTGCATATTGTAAATCCTGCAATTTTGGGAATGGCAGGGTTATATTATGCAAAATCAATGAATTATCCGCTGATGGCTTCTTATCACACACATTTACCTCAATATTTGCAGCATTACGGTTTAGGGTTTCTAGAAGGGGTGATGTGGGAGTTAGTTAAAAATACTCATAATCAAGCGGCTTTAAATCTTTGTACTTCGTCAGTGATGATCGATGAACTGCGATCGCATGGTGTCGAGCGTCTCGATTTATGGCAGCGCGGCGTGGATACAGTTCAGTTTCATCCGCGTTTTAAAAATGAGGCGATGCGATCGCGTTTAACGCAAGGACATCCTGAAGATATTTTGTTTCTTTATGTGGGCAGACTGTCGGCTGAAAAAGAAATTCAGCATATTTTACCAGTTCTACAAGCAATTCCTAATAGTCGTCTTGCTTTAGTTGGTAATGGACCTTATCGTCAAGAGTTAGAAAAAGTTTTTGCGGATACAAATGCTAATTTTGTAGGATATTTGCGCGGAGACGAGTTAGCATCAGCCTTTGCTTCTAGCGATGCGTTTCTGTTCCCATCGCGTACTGAAACCCTCGGCTTAGTCCTTCTCGAAGCAATGGCGGCGGGTTGCCCTGTAGTTGCGGCAAATTCGGGCGGTATCCCTGATATTGTCACAAATGGAGTTAATGGATATTTGTTTGAGCCAAACGATAGCGATGGCTTAACTTTAGCAACTCAAAATCTTTTGCAAAACCGTGACGAGTCCATGTGTATCGAAGCGCGTTTGGAAGCTGAACAATGGGGCTGGGATGCCGCGACTCGACAGTTGCAAAATTATTATGAGCAGACGATTGAGGTTTGCAAGCCTGTGCTAACCAGATGAATTCTGAATTTGAAATGTTAAATACTAATACTTAATAATAACTTAAAAGTATTGCCTAACCAAATCAGCGCCACTATGCCACCACCGATCGCTAAAGGTACGATCGCTAAGGTTTTCCAACTTTTGATTTCTAGGGCAACCGATGCGCTCCATACTTGCCAGACGATGAACCAAGTAATTACAGCGATCGCCATAGGAATACGCAGCTGTGACGGCAAGCTGAGTGCGGGAGCCATAAATAGCCAGGGTAAACTTGCAAAACCTGTTAGGGTGAGCAAGTTGACAAGTTTGATATTCTTTTGAAAAACAGCCGCTAATTGCTTGAGCAGGAATGTAAAAAAGAACCAGCCAATCAGGCTACTAATCATCGACCAGATAATCCTGAAAATTGAAAATTGATCGATTCGCAAGATTTCTAAAATATTCACTAAAGCAATTACGATCGCGGCTTGCCAAAATGAGGGATTGGCTCGGAGTTGCTCAAAGGTTGATTGCGGTAAAAACAATGTCCCATAGAGGCGATCAAGAAATACTCCTAAATTTTGTGGCGGCTGAGGAGGAGTGTCACTTTCGGTGGCGATATTAGAGGCGATCGCACTTAAATCAGGAGAATAATCAGCAGAATTTGGATCGTTGGCATTCATAAAAGCTAATGGTTACGTTGATTAAATCGAACTTTGCCGTGATTTTGTCTTAATCTAATATTAATTGCTAACTGACTCTAATATGATTGAACTTGATACCACCCAAAAACATCATCTCCTAAATATTGATGCAAGCCAATTGCCACAAGGATTACGCGGCAGGATTACGATCCCTGGGGACAAATCTATTTCGCATCGAGCGTTGATGCTTGGCTCGCTAGCGGAAGGTGAGACAAAAATTCGCGGTTTATTACTAGGCGAAGACCCGCGTAGCACTGCGGCTTGTTTCTCGGCGATGGGAGCAGATATCTCGGAGCTTAACTCGGAGTTAGTGACGGTCAGGGGGATTGGGCTGAGCAATCTTAAAGAGCCTCTGGATGTTTTGAATGCTGGCAATTCAGGAACGACTTTGCGGTTGATGTTAGGGATTTTGGCGAGTCATCCCGATCGCTTCTTTACAGTCACAGGTGATAGCTCTTTGCGATCGCGTCCGATGTCTCGCGTGGTTAATCCTTTGCGACAAATGGGAGCAAATATCTGGGGTAGAGAAAGTGGAGCCAAAGCACCGCTGGCGATTTCGGGACAAAACCTGAAAGCGATTCACTATCAATCACCTGTCGCTTCAGCTCAGGTCAAGTCTTGCATTATGTTGGCGGGTTTGATGGTGGATGGGGAAACGATTATCACCGAGCCAGAGCGATCGCGCGACCATAGCGAAAGAATGATGGCAGCCTTTGGAGCAAATGTGAGCGTGGATATTGATACCAATACTGTGGCGATTAGAGGCGGTGCGAGACTAATTGGACAAGAAGTAACTGTCCCTGGCGATATTAGTTCAGCGGCTTTTTGGTTAGTTGCTGCATCGATTGTTCCTAATTCTGACTTGGTAATTGAGAATGTCGGGATTAATCCCACGCGTACAGGCATTTTGGAAGTTCTTGCGGAAATGGGTGCAGACATCAGCTATGAGAATGAACGTGAAGTTACAGGGGAGCCTGTGGCAGATTTGCGAGTTCGTTCGGCTGTACTTAAAGCTTGTAAGATTGGCGGTGCGGTGATTCCTCGACTTATTGATGAGATTCCAATTTTGGCGATCGCGGCGACTTGTGCAGAAGGAATAACAATTATTGAAGATGCAGCAGAGTTGCGAGTGAAAGAGAGCGATCGCATTGTGGCGATGGTAAAGGAATTAACTAAGTTAGGGGCAAATGTGACCGAACGTCCTGATGGCATGGCGATCGTGGGTGGCAAAACACTCATTGGTACTGAAGTAGAGAGCTATGATGATCATCGGATCGCGATGAGTTTAGCGATCGCGGCTCTGATTGCCAAAGGTCAAACTTCGATCAACCATGCTGAGTCAGCGGCTATTTCTTATCCATCATTTATTCCGACTTTGCAAGGCTTGTATGCCAAATAAATTAAAAACTAAAACCTAGAAACGTGGATCGCTCGCTACGCGGGCGACCCACGTTTCTAGGTTTTAAGGTTACTCATACATAGCTACTTAGAAAGTGAAAGGAAAAAACATGAGCCTAGAGAGCCATACCGAATTGTGTTACAAATTGTTAAAATAATCTAGACAACGCGCCCACAGACAATTCCCAGAGAATGCTATGCCCGCTACCAAATCAAACTTTGAGTTAGATCGTTATGATGTCGATGCGATCGCCAATTACTATCGCAATCAACCTTTGCGAGTCTGGTGGCGGTGCATAGTCATTTTTGTGCCATTGATCTGGTTGATTTTGAGACTGCGTTTTAGTAAAAATTCTTCGCCTGCAACCCTGAAAAAACTCGCGATCGAGTCGCGTAAATTATTAACTCGTCTAGGTCCCGCCTTCATTAAAATCGGTCAAGCTCTCTCGACCCGCCCTGATATCGTACCGCCAGTATTCATGGACGAACTTGCAGAATTGCAAGATCAGCTTCCACCATTTCCTAATGCGATCGCTTTCCAATTTATTCGTGATGCACTAGGATCAGCTGCTTCTGAAGTTTATGCAGAAATCTCGGACAATCCGATTGCAGCGGCTTCCCTCGGACAAGTCTATAAGGGTAAACTCAAAACAGGTGAACTTGTTGCTATCAAGGTGCAACGTCCTGGCATCGCCGAGGGAATTGCTCTTGATATGTATATTCTGCGCGGTATTGGCACATGGCTAAAGAAGACCTTCAAATTTGTTCGCACCGATTTAGCGGCGATTCTTGATGAGTTTGCCAGCCGTATTTTTGAAGAGATGGACTATACCTTTGAAGGTCAAAATGCGGAAAAGTTTGCCAAATACTATGGACAACTCGAAGGAATCTATGTTCCTAAAATCTATTGGAACTATACGGCTAAGCGCGTGCTGACAATGGAATGGATTGAAGGCATCAAGCTAACCAACGTGCAGAAAGTCAAAGAAGCGGGTTTTGATAGTCGCCATATCATTGAAGTTGGGGTGCAATGCTCTCTACGTCAATTGCTCGACTATGGCTATTTTCATGCCGATCCGCATCCTGGGAACTTGTTGGTGATGGGCGATGGCAGCCTTGCCTATCTAGATTTTGGGATGATGAGCCAAGTTTCTGCGGAACAACGTTTTGGACTAATCGAAGCGATCGTCCATTTGGTCAACCGCGATTTTACGGCACTCTCTCAAGATTATGTGCGTCTGGGCTTTTTGAGTGAAGATATTGATTTTGCCGCGATCGTACCTGCTCTATCGCAAGTATTCAATCCGCCTGAAGGTCAAAGTCTGACCGAAATGAATTTTAAAGACATGACCGATCAACTTTCACAGATCATGTATGACTATCCATTCCAAGTTCCTGCTTACTATGCCCTGATTATCCGATCGCTGGTCACGCTGGAAGGAATTGCGTTTAGTGTTGATCCTAAGTTCAAAGTCTTAGCAGTTGCCTATCCCTATGTCGCCAATCGTCTGCTAAACGATTCTTCTCCTGAATTAAAAATGGCGCTGAAAGATTTGCTCTTCCGCGATGGTGAGTTCCGTTGGAATCGCTTAGAAAATCTATTAAGTAATGCTCAAACAAATCCTGACTACAACTTAAATGGAACTCTGGACAAAGGGATCGATTTCTTGCTTTCGGATCGCAGTGAATTTATGCACGATCGCATCATTGATGAAATCGTCAAAGGTATCGAGGTCGAGACCAACAAACGTTTGCCCGCAAGCTTCCGCAGTTCAGTAATCGGTGATATTGCTAAGACTGAAACCACTTCAAGCTTGGGACATATCAGCAAGTTATGGTCAATATTGCAAGATGATAAAGCGATCTCGCCTACGGATATTTTGCCCATAGCAGCTCGCATTCTCACCAAGCGCCAGACGCTTACCTTTGGGCGCGATGTGGTCTCCAAACTTGCTCAGCGATCGCTAGTCAGAGCAGTGCGTGGCGTACTACTTCGTGACGAAAAAAAATATCAAGACGATAAACAACAGGAGCTACTAGATAATGCTGGAGAACGAGAATTAGTTGGTTCTGGTTTGAGGCGATCAGTAAATGGTCGAGATTGGTAAGATAATTAGTGATTAAGAGAGGGAAAGCTAAGCACCCCTCTCTTTTGCTCTTTCATACTGCTATATAATGCTCTTGAGCAAACAAAATAATCACTATGCCAAAGCCTAAGACTACTCTCATCCTTAATCCCAAACCTCAATCGCAAATTACTCTTAGCGAATATGTCACTGCGATCGCATGGTCATCAAATAGCAAATATCTCGCTGCGGCGACTGCTTCAGGTGAGTTAGCTCTATTCGATGAGACAAAGACAGGTAACGACCTCACGCAAAAGTTGCATAAATTGCAGGAGCCAACGGAAATTTCGGTTGATTGTATAGGCTTTTCGGCGGATGGGCGTTGGATTGCGGCTGGGGGGCAAGATGGGAAGGTGCGAGTGTGGGACTTAAATCGGGATTTGGAAGATGATAAACCTGCGATCACCAAAATCCTTGATCTTGGCAAAACATGGATTGAGCATCTAGCTTGGCATCCTACTCGCTCTGAGTTCGCATTTAGCTTCGGCAAATATGTTCAGGTCTGGAGCGCTGAGACTCTAGATGTGATCACGACTTTGCACTTTGAGAACTCGACTGTCCTCGCGATCGCATGGCATCCAAGCGGTGAATTACTTGCGGTTGGAGGCGATGGCGGGATTAAAGTTTGGTCATCTAAAGATTGGTATGCCGACCCCGTTCTATTTGAGATGCCTACGGCTACCGCCAAGATGTTGTGGAATCATAGCGGAGAATATCTAGTCGCTAGTACCCTCGACAATCTAGTAATTGTCATGCAATGGTTAGGAACAGACTTCGACGCTTCACCGTGGCGGATGCAGGGCTTTCCAGGGAAGATTCGCTCCTTTGATTGGTCAGCTAGCAAGATTTCGCCGTTGTTATCTTCCTCCAGTGGTTCCGATGTTGTGGTTTGGGAAAAGCACGCCGACTTAAATGTGGGTTGGGAAGGGGAAGTGATTAAAGGGCATAACAGCACGGTTGGCTTTGTTGTCTTTAAGCCCAAATCAGAAGTACTCGCCTCGGCTGATGCTAATGGGAGGATTACGATTTGGAAAGATGCTAAGGATTGGGTGCAAGCTTTAGATACTCCAATGGGTGAAATCACGGCTTTGCAGTGGCAACCCCAAGGCAAAAAACTAGCAGCAGCTAATGCTGATGGCGACCTGATGATCTGGGCTGAATCATCGCAGGGCAAAGGATTTCGCTGAGACTTGAAAATAAGTGCCGCTTTGCGGCACTTATTTTCAAGTCTCAGAAAGCGGCGCGTAGCGCCGCCCTTAATATGAGTTTTGAAAGCATACAAACTGTGATAATATTACAGCTGCTTTGCTTACCAAAGACGCTGCAAAACATATTTGGAGAGGTGGCAGAGTGGTTGAATGCGTCTGACTCGAAATCAGATTTGGGGTCACACCTAACGGGAGTTCGAATCTCCCCCTCTCCGTAACAAAAAAACCAGAAGATTAGGTAGCTCGTTACCTAATCTTCTGGTTTTTTTATGGTTAGTACTTTGCCATAGTTGGCTCAATAACATAGGCATAGCTATCAATCCCGCCTTCGATATTTTTGACATTAGTAAATCCCTGATTGACTAACCATTGACACATTTGCGCCGATCGCATCCCGTGATGACACAGCACTAAAGTCTCGATATGAGGATCAAATTTTTCTTGAAAATCTAATGACCATTCTCCATATTCACTGAGTGGCAATATTGTAAAACCTGCGATCGCGGCAATTTCGACCTCATCATGCTCACGGACATCAATTAGTTGCAGATTTTGCTGATCGCCTGACAAAAGTTGAGCCAGTTCTTGGACAGTAATTTGTATGATAGACATGCGTGCAAAATATCTCTTAAAAATATTTCTTATGTATTAAGTTAAAAACTTAACATAGGACTATAAAGGACTATAAACCAATACAGCCTAGACCAATGAGCCAGCCCATCGAAGAATTGTTGTATGACCTGAAGAGTGAAGATGAAGATATTCGCGATCGCGCTACTCAAGGGCTTTGGGAGATGTGGTTTATGCAGAAGGGAATGCAGGGTTTACAAGTCCTGCGTCAAAGCCAAATGATGGCAGATAGTGGCAATATTAGACAAGCCGAACTGATGCTGACGCAGTTGATTCACTCACAGCCAGATTTTGTCGAGGCATGGAATCGCCGCGCGGTTTTGTTTTATATGCAAGCTGATTACAAGCGTTCGATTAAGGACTGCTTGAAAGCGATCGCGCTCAATCCTTATCATTTTGGAGCAGTGCATGGCTTGGGATTATGCTATGCAGCGATCGGCAATTATCGCGAAGCGATTGCTACTTTTCGAGCAGCACTAGAAATCCAACCACACTCGCTAACTAACCAAAAGTTGATTCTTGAATGCACAGCCATGCTTTAAGAGTGAATAATCTACCGCGCGAAGCGCGGTAGATTATTCACCTGCGGGAGATATCTAGTTTCTAATTGCTTCAATCCTTGCCGATAGCCCTTGTTGGACGAGTCTTGATACTTGCACTTCCGCAACGCGGCGATCGCTATAGGCTCCAGTCTGCACTACCAGATATCCATTTAGTCGAGATGCAAAAGAATTTGGGACAAGCTGACGAATTTGGGAAACTTCATTAGCAGAAGAGACAGGGACAATCACCCGATAACGTGGTTGTGCTTGTGGAGTCAAGCTAGTATTAGAGAGTGGAGCAATCTGGATCGGCTGGTTGACAGGTTCGCCACTAGGTGGAAGTGACCGTACAGGACGCAAGCTAGTTGTGATTGCAGTATTAGCAGGTACGGGTGAACTAGAACTCTGCGGTGTAATTCTGATGATTACAGAAGTGACAGGCTCATACCAAAAGGGATTGTTTGCTTGGTTATTTTGATTTAGAGAAGCCGAGCTAACCAATGGTGGGGGAGTATCAAGATTAGGCGCAAAATTCATGGGCTGATTGTTGGTAATCCTTTGTTCAATCTGTTGATTTTCGAGTTGCTGATTTATATTTGCAAAGCGATTGCTGTTTGTGGCTTTATTCGGCAATGTGATACTGGACGCAGCATTTGCAGAAGTACTATTTGCAGGGTTAGGATTAGCAAATAGACTAGATGGCGATCGCGTATTCGACAATTGTAAGTTGCCTTTCGCTCTCTTACTATCCAATTGATTGCCGATGACGACAACCGCATTACGGCTGACATTTTGCAAGTCAAATGTGCCATTTCCCTGAAAAGTATTATTGCCATCATCATTAGGCTTGCCCAAATCTGGAATCGCAGCATCAGAAATTGTTAAGCCATAAGCACGATTATTAACGATCGCATTGCCCCGCAAAACTGGTTTAGCATTAGCTTGAATCAAGATGCCATTTTGATTTTGGGTGAAAGTATTTTCAGTAATTTGTGGAGTTGCATCTTGACGAATACTCATCCCAAACGTCGTTTGCTGAAATAGATTGCCGCGAATATCAGGACTAGCAACGCCTTCGATCGCTAAACCACTGGTTCCATTCCGAAAAAATTGATTAGATGAAACAATCGCCGTTGATTTGCCCGTAATTAATGCGCCATCTTGCTGATTGTCGAGCAAAGTATTATTGGCGATCGCTGGACTAGCATTCTCAATCCAAAGTCCATAACCTCTAGGATTGGGATTAGTTACAGTCACGCCTCGAAGTTCAGATCGATCAGCTAGGGCGATCGCCACGTTTTGCGTAAATCTTGAGCTACTTAACAGTATTCCCCCACCTAAAATCACGATATTCTTGCCCTTACTCGCTTCATCGCCGCGCAAAGTCATATTTGGGCGTAAACGGATTGGAAACTGCTCCCCAGTGGCAATATTATAGGTTGCATTTGCTAGCTGAATAATCGTAGTTTGTCCAAACGGAGAGCGACTAATCGCATAGGTAATCGTCTTGAAAGGAGCAATATTACTACCTTGATCGGGGCGATCGCTACCAGTTTGTGGATTTACATAAAGAATATTTTGGGCGACATTTTGGGTGTTTTGAGCGATGACGGGTGTAGCGATCGCGCTTGGGAGCAATATAAAGCCAAGAAATATTTTGCAGATGCTCATTTTAAAACCCAATTAAAACCCAATCTTTAAGAATCATAAACTACCTTAAGTTCTAGACTATTGCAAGAGATTTTGCTAGAACTAAACCCAAAAGATATAATATGGCGCGTAGCATCGCCTATCATTACCTATTTAGCATTATCAATTTTTAGAATCTAAAGTAAAATAGTATTATCTTAGATTTTACCAAAAAATCATGCTTAAAGAAATTTCACCCCAACTTCTCGCGCTCTCTTCTTCAGAAAAAGCAGAAGTAATCCAATTACTTTCGCGCAGCCTGAATGTGAATTGGCGAGGTATTAGCAAAACTATTGGTGTCTGTGATGGAGATGCTTGTATCTCAGGAACTCGTATTCCTGTTTGGTTAATTGTTAATGCTTATCGATTAGGTATTAGTGAAACACAGCTTCTTTATGATTATCCGACTTTATCAGCTATTGATTTAGGCAATGTGTGGATGTACTTTAATGCCAATTCTGACGAAATTGAAACTGCAATCAAAGAAAATGAAAAAGATTGAAATACATGGCAAAATTCTACGCTGATGAGCAACTCCCTCGGCAAGTTATAGAGCTATTGCGATCTCTCGGACATCAAGTTCTTACCGTTCAGAAAGCAGGTAATACAGGACAAAGCGATGAAGCTGTTTTGGCTTTTGCAACGAACAATAAGCTAGCAGTCTTAACAATCAACAGGAAAGATTTTTTTCGTCTAGATCGATTACAATCTAAACATTATGGGATTATTGCTTGCAAGGACGACTCAAATCGAGAAAGAATGGCTTTGGGAATTAATGAAGCAATTTTGGGTTGTGATGACTTGACAGGTAAAGTACTGAGAGTAAATCGCCCGCAAGAATAAATTATCCCTTTACACCGATACTGGCTTCGGTAGGAATAATATAGCGCTGTAAAAATACAAACACAATAAATATTGGCAAAATCGAAATCGCAGAACCTGCGGCGACTAAACGCCAATCTTCCGAAAATGCACTGGCAAGGCTAGCAATCCCACGCGGCAGCGTATAAAGCTCTGGTTTATCCACAATTGCTAATGGCCACAAGAAATCGCCCCACATCGCCACAAATGTAAAAACGGCAAGAGTTGTCAACGCAGGACGCGCCGCAGGAATCATAATGTGCCACCAGATGCCGAGATTAGAACATCCATCCATTCGCGCTGCTTCTTCCATTTCTTTAGGAACACTTTGAAAAGCTTGACGCAGTAGAAATATGCCAAAAGCAGAAATTACATAAGGAAAAATCAAGCCAGCATAAGTATTTTTGAGATTTAGCTGTACGGCAAGAATATAAAGTGGAATCATCGTAATTTGAAATGGAATCATTGTTGTTCCCACGATTGCCCAAAAAATCGGATCGCGTCCTTTAAAATTGAGTCTTGCAAGAGGAAAAGCGGCGAGTGAGCAGAACAACAAGTTTAAAATTACGGTGATACTGGAAACAAGAAAACTATTCCATAGGTACAGATCAAAGCGGGAGTTTTTCCAGACTTTAATAAAATTATCCAGAGTTGGCTGAGCGGGTAATAGCTGCGGCACTGACTGAAAAATATTTTCGCTTGGTGATTTGAAAGCGGTGCTGACTAGCCAGAGTAATGGGAAGACAGTTAAAGTAGCGATCGCAATTAAAAGAATAAATTGAGGAATACTATTTAAGATGTTTGATGGTAAAAACTTCTGGTTTTTTCTCTTCATAGCTATGCAAGATTATATTTGTGAAGTGAAAGAACTAATTATTTATTGAAGAAGTTGTAAATCTTGAAAAATGTCATACAAAATCTTTTTGCGGCTGGTGATTAGATCAAAATTTGGATCTTGATTTTCAAAGTTCAATGCATAAAAATAAATATTATTATCTCTCTCTAGATAGCCAATATCCCAACCAATATTTTTTATACCGTTAACATTTTTTGCCCAGCCTGTTTTCCCTCTGAGGATGTAAGCATCTTTGCGCTCAATTATCATGATGTCTTTGACTGTCATCATTACAGAGGTCGAAAATGGTAAATCTTCTTTATACAGCCTTACTAAAAATTTGATTTGCTCTTCTGGCGAAATTCTGAGATTACCATCTAACCAAAAAGAATCAATTTTTTCAGATATATCTTGATTACCATAGCCCGCAGCTTTGATATATTTTGCCATTCTCTCTTTGCCAATACGCCGCGCTAAATCTTGATAAAACCAGACTGCCGATCGCGTAAAGGCAGTACGCATTGTTTGGTCTTGATTCCAAGCAGGAAAAGCACGATTTACTCCATCCCAAGCAATCACAGTATTTTCATCAGCGATCGCCTTAGTTTCTAGAGCAACCAGTGAATTAAAAATCTTAAATGTCGAAGCAGGAATAAATCGTTTTTGGCAGCGGCTGGAATTATAGCGAATATAGCGATCGCGCTTTAAATCATACAAAACAAAGCAGCCTTCAGATTTTGCCTCTTGAAAGTTTTTAGCAAGATTTCGAGAGAATTGTGACTGAAATATAAGGTTTGATTTAATAAGGGAATTTTGAGATAGAACGGGTGTGGCGATCGCCATAGAAACACCTAACAAAAATGAAACAGTTTTTATCATATTTATACTATTTTTGCAGGATTAATAAACTTGAAAGTTGTGATTGAAATAATAAAAATAATCAAAAACAAAAATACACCGATCGCAGAAGCATATCCCATTTCTAAACTGGTAAATCCTTTGTCATAAAGATAATAAACAACTGTTTTCGTACTATTAGCAGGACCACCCTGAGACATGATATAAACCTCTTCAAATATTTTCATTGCTGAAATCGATGAAATGATACTGACCAGAATAATGTAAGGCTGCATCAGTGGAATTGTAATATCAAAATGCTTTTGCCAACCATCAGAACCATCGATCGCCGCTGCTTCATATAAATCTGCGGGAATTGCTTGTAAACCTGCTAGATAAATAACCATGTAGTAACCAACACCGCGCCAGATGACAACAGCAATAATCCCGAAAATAGCAGTTTTAGGATCGGTTAGCCACGGTATTTTGACAGGCTGAAAAGAGATGATCGATAAGAAATAATTTAAGATACCATTTTCAGCATAGACCCATTTCCATGCAATCCCTGCAACCACTACAGAGACGATGACTGGGAAATAATAAACTGCTCGAAAAAACTTAATACTGCGTAATTTTTGGTTGACTAAGATCGCTAAAGCAAGCGGTAAAATCACTAAACTAGGAACTACAAAAATTAGATAAACTAACGTGTTTCCTAACACTTTCCAAAAAGTGCGATCGCGCCATAAATTTTGATAGTTTTGCCAGCCAATAAAACTCGGACTACCGACAAAATCATAATTAGTAAAACTCAGATAAATCGCTTGTAATACAGGCAGAAATGATGTCAAGCAAAGGAAGGTAATCGCAGGAAACAGAAATAAGTATGGAGTCCAAGAAAATTCATGGGCAGATTTAGCAGATTTATTAGTAGAACTTTTTTGTTTCATCTTTAAGTTTGGTTTGTAATTCTATTTTAAGAGTGAGCGCTTTGCGCTCACTCTTAAAATATTTACCACGCGATCGCCTTAAATTTCTCATCGTTAACTATCTCGACTGTCTCGCCTGATGGCTTAATTACATATAATCCTTTTTGATAAGCATATCGCCCCACATTATCATCAACTTCTATACCTGCGACTGCCCCAAAAATACGATAGTTTGCATATTCAGGAAAAGCTTGCTTAAGATTATTTAATCGTTCACACATTTCATCGACATCATCAGTAGATAAACGAGATTTACATTCAACCGCGATCGCACTCATTCCATTTACCCCAAACACATCGATTTCCATCGGCATATTTCCTGTTTCAGACCGCATTCTCAGAAATGTCCTCGTCACATTAATCCCTTTCTCTTGAAACATCCGTACGACCGCAGGACGGACTAATTCCTCAACAAATCTTCCCCAGCGAGTTGTCAGAGCATTGACAGCACGGGTCGTATTTTCGACCGTACGCTCTAGCTTTTTTATGCGCTGATCAGCTTCAGCAGCAAGAAGAGCGGCACGGCGATCAGCTTCGGCAGCAAGAAGAGCGGCACGGCGATCGGCTTCAGCAGCACGCTGTTCAGCACGCTGCTCAGCTTCAGCAGCACGGCGATCGCTTTCAGCAGCACGGCGATCGCTTTCAGCAGCAAGTTGGTCAGCACGGCGATCAGCTTCTTGCTGAGAGATACGAAAAAGTTCGTAAATGTTTTCGATGGTTACGGGACTGGTCATGATTTTGGGCGGGCTTGGCTTAAGTTGCTATTACGATTTTAACTAAATCAGAGCAGAATAAGTTATGCGAGTGTGATTATCGGGAAATCTTGCTTGGCGATCACAGAGAGAGATTAGCTTGGCTGCGATCATCAGAGATAGGAAAGTTATTTGGCTTTAAGCAGCAAGCTTAAAATTTTATGATCTATTTCAAAATCCTAGTCAAATAGCCCAAAAGCTTTAGCTGTAGGTTCGAGGCTATTTTAGATACGAAAACCTGCGATACGAAATAAAGCGATCTTTTTGATTTTATCGATACTACTACAAGCCAAAAAATCGTGATTATGCTTAACACTTTGTAATAAATTTGTAATAGCATAGAGGCTGATAACTTAAATCATCAGTCGTATTCTAAATCTATGTTGGAACCTTCTCCGATCGCCACTCAAGACTCGCTCATTTCAAAAGAATTGAGGGTTCCAGCCTTTGCTCATAGCTCATTATCTCAAGATTATTTAGGAAAATGTCTTAGCGATGATGCTTTTGCGCCGACTGATAGTTTTGTCAGTCGGCATATTGGCGCAAGTTCTACGGAGATTCAGCAAATGCTCGCGGCGATCGGTTGTGAATCTCTGGATGAGATGATTGAGAAGACAGTGCCTGCCTCAATACGGATGAAGCAGCCGTTGCAATTGGGAATAGCGCGGGGCGAATATGAACTGTTGCAAGAATTAAAGGCGATCGCTTGCAAAAACAAAGTCTGGCGATCGTATATTGGCACTGGCTATTACAACTGCATCACACCGCCGATTATTCAGCGCAATATTCTGGAGAATCCAGGTTGGTACACTCAGTACACGCCCTATCAAGCCGAAATTGCCCAAGGTCGATTGGAAGCATTACTCAACTTCCAAACCATGATTATCGATTTGACAGGTTTAGAGATTGCGAATGCTTCTTTATTGGATGAAGGGACAGCTGCTGCGGAAGCGATGACGATGGCGGCGGGGCTTGCTAAGAATAAAGGCAATAAACTCTTTGTGTCGAGCGATTGCCATCCGCAGACGATCGCAGTTGTCAAAACTCGCGCTATTCCGTTGGGAATCGAAATCGCGATCGCCAAACATGACGAGTTTATATTTGATCAAAATTGCTTTGGGGCGTTGTTGCAATATCCTGCTAGCGATGGGGCGATTTATGACTACACAGACTGCATTTCGCAAGTTCATGCTCACGGTGGTTTAGCGATCGTGGCGGCGGATTTGTTGGCTCTTACCTTGATCAAAGCTCCTGCTGAATTCGGTGCAGATATTGCGATCGGGAGCGCGCAGAGACTGGGCGTTCCCTTTGGCTATGGTGGTCCTCATGCGGCTTATATGGCAACCAAAGATGCTTACAAGCGTCAAATGCCAGGGCGAATGGTTGGAGTTTCTAAGGATGTGCATGGTCGCCCTGCTTTGCGTTTAGCGTTGCAAACTCGCGAGCAGCATATTCGCCGTGACAAGGCGACCAGTAATATTTGTACGGCTCAAGTTTTGCTGGCGATCATGGCGAGTATGTATGCGGTATATCACGGTGCATCTGGTTTGAAGCGAATTGCTCAGCGTGTAAATCTATTGACGGCGACTCTTGCTCAGGCTTTAGAGAAGTTAGGTCACAAGGTTTCTCACCAATCTTTCTTTGATACGATTCGGATTGAGCTTAATGGGCTTTCAGGAGATGAAATTAAAGCTAGAGCAGCTACTAAGCAAATTAATTTGCGTTACTTTGCGGATAATGCGATCGCGATTAGTCTCGATGAAACTGTCTCTAAACAAGATTTAATTGATTTGATTAGTACATTTTCTGGAGATGTTTCTGGAGATAAGAATGCGATCGCAGTTTCTAGCATCAAATCTATTCCTGATTCCCTAACTCGCAATACCGAATATCTCACTCACCCAGTTTTCAACTCCTATCATTCTGAATCAGAATTATTGCGATATATCCACCGTCTCCAAGCCAAAGATTTATCGCTGACAACATCGATGATTCCGCTTGGTTCATGTACGATGAAGCTAAATGCTACTTCTGAGATGCTGCCTGTGACATGGTCAGAATTTGGGAATATTCATCCTTTTGCACCGTTGGAGCAAGTCACTGGCTACCAAATTCTATTTCAGCAATTGGAAACTTGGCTAGCAGAAATCACGGGTTTTGCAGGTGTGTCGTTACAGCCAAATGCTGGCTCACAAGGTGAATATGCAGGATTATTAACAATTCGGGAATATCATCAACATCGCGGGCAAACTAATCGTCATATTTGCCTGATCCCCACCTCGGCGCATGGCACAAACCCTGCTAGTGCAGTCATGGCAGGTATGAAAGTCGTAACTGTGAACTGCGATCGCGAAGGTAATATTGATGTTGATGACCTCAAGCTCAAAGCGGCAAAGCATCAGCATGAACTTGCCGCGCTGATGATTACTTATCCATCCACTCACGGCGTATTTGAGGAATCAATTCGTGATATTTGCGATACTATCCATTATTACGGTGGACAAGTGTATATGGATGGAGCCAATATGAATGCTCAAGTCGGATTATGTCGACCTGGTGATATCGGTGCGGATGTCTGCCATTTGAACTTGCACAAAACTTTTTGTATTCCTCATGGTGGTGGTGGACCGGGCATGGGACCAATTTGTGTCGCGCCGCAGCTAGTTCCATTTTTGCCGAGTCATCCATTTACGACTGAGATTACAAGTGAGATTGAGCAAAGCACGATTTCTGCTGCTCCTTGGGGCAGTGCCAGCATTCTCACGATCTCATGGGTATATATTGCGCTGATGGGAGCGAAGGGATTGAAACTTGCCACAGAAGTTGCCATCTTGAATGCGAACTATATGGCACAGAGACTTGCGCCGCATTATCCAATTCTCTACACGGGCAAAAATGGCTTGGTTGCCCATGAATGTATTATCGACTTACATGATTGCAAAGCGATCGCAGGTATTGAAGTCGATGATATTGCCAAGCGGATGATGGACTATGGGTTTCATGCGCCGACTGTCTCTTGGCCAGTGGCGGGAACGATGATGATCGAGCCAACTGAGAGCGAATCAAAAGCGGAACTCGACCGCTATTGTGAGGCGATGATTGCGATTAAGCAGGAGGTTAATGCGATCGCTTCAGGCGCAATGGATAAACTCGATAATCCGCTTAAAAATGCACCACACACCGCCGAGACTTTATTAGCTGATGACTGGAATCATGCTTATACGCGCAATCAAGCGGCTTATCCTGCTTCTTGGCTGAGAGAGCATAAATTCTGGACAAGCGTGGGACGGATTGATAATGCTTTTGGCGATCGCAATTTTGTTTGTTCTTGCTTACCGATAGAAGCTTATGAAGCATAAATCAACAAAATATGCAGTAAACACATCTTAAAAAAAAGCCCTGCGATGCAGGGCTTTTTTTAAGAATTACTCAGATTCTTGCTTAGCTTTAACCAAATATCTCCGCAGGATCAGCAGATTGAACTTTGCGTAGTGATATCGCTCCCGACACCACACACATCACCATCGTCAACAGCATTACAGGAATAGCTTTATCCCAAATATATAGCGGTAGCAATGTCGCATTTTTAGTGAGATTGTAAAGTCCAAAAGAAATCCCTAAACCAGGGATAAAACCTAAAATCGATAATACAAATGCTTCCTGAATTACCACTTGAGCTAGATACATATTTCCATAACCCATTGCCTTCAGAGTGGCATATTCGGCAAGATGATCAGAAACATCGGTATAGAGAATTTGATAGACAATCACGATACCAACAATAAAGCCCATGACTGTACCGAGAGTAAAGATAAAGCCGATTGCTGTACTTTTTTGCCAATATCCTTTCTCAAAATTAATATAGCCTTGCATCGTCAAGATACGGGTATCGTCGATCGCCGCATCCTCAGTCTTTTTGAGATCATCAACTGTCAAATCATACTTAGATACAATTACTTTGTCTTTATTCTCTTCACTAACGACTTTTCCATCTGTACCGATACGATCTTGATACAAGATTTTAATTCGTTTGCCATCGGGTGGTAACTTCTCGCGTGGCAGAACCACAGTATCACTGGGTTGAGTGAGGATAAAGTTCCGCATTGTCTCGAAAGGAGATGCATCAGGGCGTAAATTAACCAGTCCCACATTAATCAATCCCGAACGGCGCGTATCAAAAATCCGTAAGAAGTTAGTGTCGCTAGTAATCACAGTTCCATCGGCTGCAAATGATGCGCCTAGCTCAAATAATCCACCGACTGTAATTTTGCGATTGGCGACTTCGCGAGTGACTGGGCTGTTACAAATAAAAGCATCATCACTAAACTTTGTTTTTAGTTCCAAACTACCGCAATCCCGAACAATAGGACCAAAATCAGCACGAGAAGAACGATCAAATAGAACTACATCTTGAGTTTTGACCCGATCAATATTTGCATCAGCACCTGGCATCTTAAAGACTTTCGCATCAGGATTTGCGCCCAGTACTAGAATATTGCGAGTCTGTCCCGCAGGGTCTTCTTTTATTTTCCAAGCACCAGTGGCAATATAAAGTGGATTAACTGATGCAACTTCCTTCATTCCTAAAGCTTGATAAAGGCGGCGCTGTGAAAAATTACGCATTCCCACTAAGTTAGTGGATTGCGGACTAATAATCACCAAATCACCAATGAGATTGTTTTGCAGTCGGATCGCACTATTAAAAAGCGCGTCACGAAAACCAAGTTGCAAGAACATAAGAACTACGGCAAAAGTGATTCCTGCGATCGCTACTAAGAGGCGACTTTTTTCGTAAGTAAGCTGTAACCAAGCCAGAGGTACGGCAAAAATCATTTTAAATTCCCACCTTGACTCTGACTTGTAAATTGGTCAGTCCTGAGACTTTTTTGCTGTCATCAAGTTTGATTTTGACTTCGATGATCCGCGCATCAGTCTTAGCCGCAGGATCAGTTCCCAGTACATCATTTTTGGCAATCCGCAAACCGAGACTATCGACTTTGCCAGTAATTTCCCCTTCAAAGGCTTCACTGATAATTGTGGCAGTTTGTCCGACTTTGATTTTGCCAATATCAGTCTCATAGATTTCGGCAACCACATACATCTGGCTGGTATTACCAAGATCGATAACTCCATTCGTTGAGCTAACTACTTCGCCGACTTTAGTATTGATTTTGATCACTTGTCCATTGATCGGCGCGCGAACTTGAGAGAGATCAAGATTAACTTCGGCTTTTTTGACATTGACGATCGCTGTTTGCAATTGCGCTTCTGCAAACTGTACATCAGTCGGACGCACTTCTCTGACACTGCTGAGCGTGCCTTGTGACTGACTCAATTGAAACTGAGCTTGCTGAATTTGTTGCTGTGATTGAATAAGTTGCCCTTGCAAGGTTTCCACTTTGAGGCGATAGGTATCGAGAACTGTTTGAGATATGGCTCCTTCTTTAAAAACTTGCACAAATCGATTGTAATCTCGACCCGCGATTTCTAATTCCGCGCGAATCCTAGCCGTATTGGCTTCTGTCGATTTGATATTAGCGGCAGCGGCGAGGACATTTCCTTCTTGAGCAGCAATATCACCGCTTTTCGCGCCAGCACGAACTTTAGCGAGATTGCGATCGCTCTCTTGAGCTTGACTCTGAGCTTGCAGCAATGTCGCCACTGAGGCATCATAACTATCGAGAATGGCAATCACTTGTCCTTGTTTGACGACATCACCTTCTTTGACCATCAGCTTAATAATCCTAGATGAGCCAAGTGTCGATGGAGATGCAACTTTGATCACTTCTCCCTGCGGCTCTAACCGACCTAGCGCGCTAATTGCTTTAGGTTGTTCTTTAGTGCTTGCAGTCAGTGTTGAGGCAGGCTGAGCCATATTATTACTAAAGCGACTAATCACAAACCATCCACTCACACCTAATGCTAATAAAGCAAGTGCGATCGCTGGGATTAAAAATTTATTAGCTTGTTTTGGCTCTAAGGCGTTTTTCATACTGCTAGTTTGAATATCTCTAGAAGAGGTATCTTGTGTATTTTCAGTTATCTTACTAGGCGTTTCTACCTGTTTGTCTACTTGCATCTTTTCGTTACCGCTATTGTTAAAAACTAGATTACAAAATTAGCTAGTATTTTTCAACATATATCATCATTTTGATGTGCTAAACATCCTACATTTAGGCTAGCTTAAATTATCGCTATTGATTGCGATTAGTAACAAAGACTTAAGCTCCAATCTAGTTATGTTACCGTGAATACACTAAATACGGTTTACGCCACTCGCAACATGGATTCGCTCATCTATTGTTTGAGAACTCTTGTAGGAATAGATAAGGATTAACTGAATGTTTGATTTGCATTGTTTAGGAGACTCGCTAGGTGATGTTTTAGGCAACTTCTCGCGATCGCACTGTATCGCGATCTGTGCATTTCTCGTACCCGCAAACTTGATCGCCACTTCACAGACTTTGTTATTTACTTTTTGGAAGCGATCGCCTTTACAAGTTTTGACGATGACAGCGATCGCCAGTTTTTACGCATTGCTAATGATTTCTCATGTGATTAGTTGGTACGCGATCGGCGTGGTCATGGCTCCCACTTTTATTCTGATGTTCTTGGGGATTACCTGTTTGGCGATTAATCTCACTGCGATTTGGCTAAAGCTTAATTATATTGAGATTGATATTTCAAGATTTTTACGGAAGTTCGCACTTACAGCGAAACTTTCTTAAACAAAAAAGGAGCGCTTTACACTCCTTTTTTGTTTAGATGATTTAGATGCTAGTAGCCGTTTCTTTGGTAAATGTAAACTGTTTGAGAATGCGATCGCATATCTGACCACTAGATAAACCGAGAGAAGTAAATGATTGCTCTGGAGAAGCATGTTCGACTAGCAAGTCAGGAACACCAACACGGTAAACAGGAACGAGAATATTTTCCTCATTCAAGGCTTCCAGAACAGCGCTACCAAATCCACCCATTAAGCATCCTTCTTCGATTGTGACCACTTTACCGATTTTTTGAGCAAGTGGCGAAATTAGTTCTGTGTCTAATGGCTTGGCAAAGCGAGCATTAATCACAGTGGCGCTGACACCATGCTCATTCAGCAGTTCGGCAACTTGCAACGCAGGATAAACCATTGAGCCATAGGCAAGTAGCAATACGTCATCACCTTCGCGCAATACTTCTGCTTTACCGATGGGTAATGGTTCCCAATCTTCGTCTTGCATGGTCACGCCATAGCCATTACCGCGAGGATAACGCATCGCGATCGGACCATTATGAGTTAGTCCTGTAACGATCATGCTTTGCATTTCGGCTTCATCTTTGGGAGCCATCAGCACAATATTCGGAATGCAACGCAGATAGGCGATGTCATACATGCCTTGATGGGTCGGTCCATCTGCACCGACAATACCTGCGCGGTCTAAGCACAAGAACACAGGTAAATTTTGGATGCAAACATCATGCACAATTTGATCAAAGGCGCGTTGCAAGAAAGTGGAATAAATCGCAGCAACAGGACGCATTCCTTGACAGGCTAGTCCTGCGGCGACCACGATCGCATGTTGTTCCGCAATACCGACATCGATAAATTGACTAGGCAGTTGAGCTTGAAATTTATCGAGTCCAGTACCTGTGGACATCGCGGCCGTAATTGCCACAATCCGTTTATCATGTTCCGCTAATTTAATTAAAGTGTCTGAAAATACTTTGGAATAGCTGGGTGGCTTTGGCTTAGTGGAACTTGAAGCTTTGGCTTTGCCAGTGGATAAGTCAAAGGAGTTTTGAGCATGGTAGCCAACGCGATCGGTTTCAGCATAGCTATAGCCCTTGCCCTTAGTGGTCGCGACATGCACCATCACAGGACCTGTTAGGGTGTGCGCCATTTTAAATGTGTCAATTAGTTCGCGGAGGTTGTGACCATCCACAGGACCAAGATAAGTAAATCCGAGTTCTTCAAATACAGCCCCCGCCTTATTGGGAACCATAGTTACGATCTTGAGATTGTCTTTGATCCGCTCAATTTCGGGACTGATTTGTTCACCAACAAAAGGAATATTCCGAATTTGATCTTCGATATTATTCGTAATAAATTTCATCGGTGGGCTGAGACGCATCTTGTTGAGAAGACGAGGAATTGCGCCGACATTAGCTGAGATCGACATTTCATTGTCGTTCAAAACAACGAGCAAGTTAGTCTTAGGCAAATGTCCTGCATGGTTAATCGCTTCCATCGCCATGCCGCCCGTCATTGCGCCATCACCAATGATCGCCACAGTTTTGTAGTTATCGCCTTGCAAATCGCGCGCGATCGCCATACCGAGCGCTGCTGAAATACTGGTCGATGCATGACCCGCCCCAAAATGGTCAAATTCACTTTCGCGGCGATTGAGATAGCCCGCAAGTCCATCTTTTTGACGCAATGTATGAAAACGGTTGTAGCGCCCTGTGATCAATTTGTGTGGATAAGCCTGATGCCCAACATCCCAAACTACTTTGTCGCGATCCAAGTCTAGGGTTTGATACAAACCTAAAGTTAGCTCAACTACACCTAAACCAGGACCGAGATGTCCACCTGTGGCAGCGATCGTTTCTAGGTGTTTTTGACGGATTTCACGAGCAATAGACTCCAATTGGGCGATCGTGAGACCATGTAATTGGTTGGGATGCGTAACTTCACTCAAGCGCATATTGGCTTATTTCCATAAACATAAAGATGACTTCTTCTAGTTTAGCTGACACATACGCTACATACGTTCATTGCGATCGCAGTTCTTAAAAACCAATTAGAAACCAATTAAAAGTCAAAAAACAAGCACGCTTAGCGTGCTTGTTTTTTGCTTTAGGTTAAAAGTTCGCAAAGCGAGCTTTTAGCTATTTTGAGAAAAGTGACAAAGCCGTCTGGCGACATCCCATGCAATCACAGCCTAGTCTGCTGATGGCAAGATCACCAATGCGATCGCTGAGCAAAATATTAGTGCGATCGTCAAGAGCTTGATCATCTAGATTATTGATTGGCGCTGCTCTTGTGATTTCAACCGATGTTGTAAAAGAATCAACATCTTTGTTCACACCGTTATTGGTATTTGCTTGGGCCGAACTAGTTGACAGCAAAAAAGCTGCTAATAATGCAGGACTGCTGAGAAAGGCTACTGAAGATTTTTTCATGAGTTAATTTCCATAAGCTAAAAGAATGTCAGGCTAAATCCGTTAATTAAGGATATCAGCATAATTAAAAATCAGAACCTAGAAGCGTTGGTCGCCCGCTACGCGGGCG
>JANXUJ010000114.1 GCA_025356295.1 Cyanobacteriota bacterium | reverse complement strand
AAAAAACAGGTTCGCGCTTTGCGCGAACCTGTTTTTTTATGTAGCGGCTAGGGAATGGTCTAGCTGCATTCTAGTTTCCATTTGACGAATAAAGTAACCTGTCATCATCGCGGAGCCGATCAAGTTTGCTAAGTTTTCGCGATCGGTAGTGATGCTGACATTAAAATGTGGCGGCGGCAACATCCCAACTAGATTTTGAATATTTTGACTAATAATCTGCTGTACTTCAGGACTGACGGACTGAGCAACTGTTGCTAGGGCTTCGGGCGATTGATTCTTGAGATAGTCAAGTAAAAGGTTGTTACTGGAATTAAGTTCACCGAGGTTAAACATAATTGTTTTTTAATATCTGTAGTTCACTTCATTTATTCTTACCTATGCGATCGCTAAGTTCTCAGTCGGAAAACCGTATGTAAACGATCGCAAGACCGTCCTGAATGGTTTGTAAAAGTGGTTAGTTGCTATTGGGATCAATTTTGTCTGATGGTGGTTTACCCGTTTTGAGTGCAGGCAGATTTAGTAACGATGGATGAATATTGCCACTTTCACCATAGGGTTTAGCGATCGCTTCATTCATTTTCTCAGTCATCTTACTGTCGGTCATGGCAAGTAAAGATTGAATCGCCCCAGGAATCGATTGCGGATCCATAAACAAAACTTTGCTGCTAGGACTCTGCCCGATCGCCTGACCCATTTCCAGATATTTTTGTGCTAATAAATACTGCACCGCCTCTTGACCATGAGGATGATTGGCGATCGCATTAGCAATCCGCTCGATCGACAAAGCCATTGCTTCGGTCTGCTCCAAACGCACTTGTCGCTCTGACTCAGCTAGTACTAGATTAGAAGAAGCCACTGCCTCCGCTTTTTTGATTTCCGATGTTTTTTCACCCTCGGATAGCGAAATCATCGCTTTTTTTTCAATTTCAGCCGCCTTTTGCTTTTCCATAGACAGCAATACAGATGGCGGAATCGTAATTTCACCTAGCCTGACTCGCAATACCTTAATCCCCCAATCCCCCGTATCACTGGATATTCCTGTTAAAACCTCTTCGTTAATATGTATTTGACCACCAATAACGTTATCTAGTTCACATCGTCCAATTTGCGTCTGGATTTGGGTCGTAAGTGAGCCGATCAAAGATTTATCAATATCATTAATGTTATAGCGAGCTTTTTTAAGGTCAACAATTTGCCAATACATCGACCCACTGACATTCACACTAACATTGTCAGAAGTCATACAGGGTTGAGGTTTAAGCTCTAATACTTGTTCGCGTGAGGTTTTTATCAAAGCCACGCGATCAAGGATTGGCAAGACCATGTTGATCCCAGGTGCGAGAGTTTTTTGGTATTTACCAAATCTTTCCACGAGTGCGACTTCGCCTTCTTCGATAATCCGAAATGAGCGAAAGATATAAGTGCCACTCAAAAGAGCAAAAACAATGCTAAAAACTGTTGCTTCCATGTGCGTAACTCCTGTAGCAAGACGATCTACGCTTCACACAGATCGTCTTTAACACTAAATTAGCTAGCTGATTCTATTTCATGATCACCCATATGAGTCACAAACTTAGGCGTAAATCTAACCTCATACGGATAGTTGGGACTGATCGGACGACCATTCCATTCTGTATGCACACGGACGATTTCTCCTGCCAATCCTACGATGTCAAAAGCTTTGCCTCTGTGTTCAGGATGGTGGAAGACATTTAATGCTGTTTTGACTCGAACTAGATCACCAACCTTCATAAGTTCTTATATATCCAAATTTAAATGAGATTTGTCAATTATCGCCTGTCTGTGTTCTCAATGTTATAAAAGCTAAAAATAAATAAACTTAAAACCTAGAAGCGTGGGTTGTCCACTATGCGAGCGACCCACGCTTCTAGGTTTTGGTTTTTAATTATACTGAGTTACTTATATTTCAGATTCAACTGCATCTTTTAACTCAACCACTGGCTCGACTATTGGCAAAACCACTTCTAGCTTTGGCGCGTGACCCCAAAATGCTTCTAAATCATAATATTCACGTTCTGTCTCCATCATCGCATGGACGATCAGATCACCATAATCAAGCAAAATCCAAGTGCCATCTCGCTCACCTGCGATATTTCTTGGTTTACGCCCAAACTTTTCGGCGATCGCATCTTCAGTCGAGCCAGCGATCGCGCGTACTTGCGCTTTAGAAAGTCCTGATGCAATTACAAAATATTCTGCCAAAGTCGAAACTTCACCGATCGCTAGCAAAACGATATTCTCTCCCTTGCGATCATCAGCCGCGATCGCCGCTGCTTGAGCCATTTGATAGCTTTGGTCATTCTCTCTATCAATGAGATTTAGAACTGGGGGAGTAGCGATATCGGTTGCAGTGGTCATATTAAATTATTTCAATGTGTTCCTATTGTATCGTAATCAATCCTAGAAAATAGAGCGCGCTTTGCGCGCTCTATTTTCTAGGATTTAATCTAGTTTTTTCTGCAATAAAAACTTGCGTGAGCGCCCTAACAACCAGAAGCCCATATTGCCTTCTTGGCTATCGAGTCGATAGCCAATGCGATCGTACAGATGAGATGCAGCTTGATTATCCTCAAGCACATGGATATACAAACGCGAAAATCCCCATTGTTTTACTGTCTGCTCTGCGGCTAACAAAAGTTGTTTAGCCACGCCACGCCGCCGCCATTGGGGATGCACTGCCAAGTTGAAAATATATGGATATTGCTGCGTTTCATGACCAAGCCAGAATTCATGAGGCGACTTAACTGGCACATGACGCATACAAATCTCAAGGGAGGCGATCGCTTGAGATTGATTGGTAGAGTGAGTCGCCACCAGACAAACATAGCAGGGAGTTTTTTCACTAAAGCGGCTACTCAAATCGAATACAATCCCCCAACGTAAAAGGGGATATATCCAATTTGTAAAGCGGCGCGTCAAGAAATTGACTTGGCGATCAGCGCTACGATAAAAGCTTTCAGCCAAAACATCTGACACATGACCAACATCTCTAGAGTTCGCGTGACGAATAGTAAACGAAGAAGATTGTCTTTGCACTTTTGGCAGCACTTTTAGCAATATTTGGCTTGGCGATCATAATTTAGCGATAATAGCAGAATAGTTTTAGTTATTAATTTTAGTAAGCGATCGCCAATGTCCAATTCTGAGCAACCAGCCTATATCCCCAGCCAAACCATTGCCACTAGTAAAACCATTCGCCCTCGCAAACAATTTGGACAACATTGGCTGCGTAGTGAATCTGTCCTCAATAAAATTTTGCTGGCGGGTAAGTTGCAACCAAGCGATCGCATTTTAGAAATTGGACCAGGAACAGGCAACCTTACTCGTCTACTTTTGCCATTTGTCGAGTCGCTAACTGCTGTGGAAATTGATCGTGATCTTTGCGAAAAGCTCCGCAAAACCATGAATCAAACTAACTTCCAATTAATTGAAGGGAGCATTCTCGAGCTTCCATTGCCGCCTGAGACAAATAAAGTTATCGCGAACATCCCTTACAACATCACAGGCGAGATTCTCAAAAGGCTATTAGGAACTCTCGCTGAACCAATCCAACAATTTGAGCAGATTGTTCTATTAGTTCAAAAAGAAATTGGCGATCGCCTTGCTGCTAAAGCGGGACATAAGGCATACAACGCACTCAGTGTGAAGATGCAATACCTAGCGGAATGTCAGTTTATTTGCGATGTCCCAGCTACCGCGTTCTATCCACCACCGAAAGTTAATTCAGCCGTAGTGAGGATTATTCCGCGTCCACCTGTCACCATTGCCAGTGATCCTAAATTCTTAGATCGCTTACTCACGCTCGGTTTTGCCACTAAACGCAAAATGTTACGCAATAATCTCATCTCTGAAATAGATCGCGATCGCCTAGTTCTCATTTTGGAATCAATGGGAATTAATGCCCAAGTGAGAGCCGAGGATTTAGATGTTGCTCAGTGGGTTGCCTTGAGTGAAGCGGTGATTGTGGCTAAAGCATCATGAAACAGAAAATTATTGTGGTCGGGGCAGGGATTGGGGGACTAACGGTAGCAGCTTTGTTGGCAAAACGTGGTCATGAAGTCATTGTTTATGAACTTGCCAATGTGGCGGGTGGTTGTGCATCGACATTTAAGCGGCGCGGATTTATATTTGATGTGGGAGCAACACAGGTTGCAGGATTGGAATCTGGTGGCATCCACGATCGCATATTTAAAGAATTAGAGATCAAGATACCAACAGCAACCGATTGTGATCCCGCTTGTGCAGTATTTTTACCCAATGAGAGCGAACCGATCAATGTCTGGCGCGATCGCCAAAAATGGCAAGCTGAACGTCAAAAGCAATTTCCTAATAGCGAACCATTTTGGCAATTTCTAGAAGATTTGTTTTGGCGAAGTTGGCGCTTTCAAGGGCGCGATCCGATCTTGCCACCGCGCAATATTTGGGATGCTTGGCAATTGCTTAAAGCTTTACGGCTAGACACTTTAGTGACATTGCCTTATACGTTCTCGACTGTGGGCGATGCTTTGCGTGGTTTTGGACTAGCCAGCGATCGCCGACTACGCACTTTTTTAGACCTGCAACTCAAGCTCTATTCGCAGGTGAATGCAGAAGAAACGGCTCTCCTCTATGCTGCGACAGCTTTAGCGGTTTCCCAAACTCCATTGGGACTATTTCATGTTCAGGGCAGTATGCAGGTGTTGAGCGATCGCTTGATTGAAAGTATTCAGCGCGATCGTGGAAAAATATTGATGCAACATCGGGTTATTGAACTTGATGCAAAAGCCAAACAGAAAAGAGTAAAAGTAGAAGGCTTAAGAACCAAAGAAATGTGGTGGGATCAAGCTGATCAGATAGTGGCAAATGTGACTGTGAATAATTTTGTGAAGCTTTTAGGTGATCAAATTCCCAAGAGTTATGCTCAGCGAGTTGCTAACCTCAAACCTGCTTCAGTTGCTTTTGTAGTCTATTTGGGCGTAGACCGCGCCGCAATTCCCAATGACTGTCCGCCACATTTGCAATTCTTGGAAGCGGGCGATCGCCCACATTCTTTATTTGTCTCAGTCAGCAAAGAAGGCGATGGACGCGCACCCGATGGCAAAGCGACGATTATTGCTTCAGAGTTTACCGATGCTGCGGTTTGGTATAGCGGTGAAGATTATCAAAGTCTTAAACAAAAATTTACGGAACGGGCGATCGCGCAGTTAAGCGAATATTTCCATCTTAACGAACAGACAATTATTTGTGTCGAAGCTGCCACACCGCAAACTTTTGAGCATTATACAGGACGCGATCGCGGCATCGTTGGTGGTGTGGGAATGCGAGTTTCGACTTTTGGTCCCTTTGGCTTCGCAACTCGCACACCACTTGCAAATATTTGGCTAGTCGGCGACTCAACTCACCCAGGTGAAGGAACTGCAGGAGTAAGTTATTCCGCGATGACGGTAGTCAGACAAATAGAAAAAACTTAAAAGCA
>JANXUJ010000113.1 GCA_025356295.1 Cyanobacteriota bacterium | reverse complement strand
GGCATGGCGATCAGGGGTGTTTAGGTTTAAGACTTCGCAAGAAACTAAGGATTTTGCAGAAGCAAAAATCTTTGATTCGGGGCGCAATTATGGAAGTTATCTCAAGCCCGAAAAGCAAGAACGCATTGATTTGTTACATCGCCTTTTAATGGAAGCGAATCCATCTGGTTCTGATCCAAACTCGAGTCGCAATGCTTCAAGTCAAATAAATATTTTGATTGAATTAGGTTCGGCTTACTATAGTTTAAGTGAATTTAATCAAGCCATTGATTTTTATCAGCAAGCATTAGAAATTTGTAAAGAAATCGGCGATCGCAGTGGTCAAGCAAATTCTCTCAACAATCTAGGCAATGGTTACTATTCACTAGGACAGTATCAGCAAGCGATTCAACTCTATCAGCAGTCTCTAGAAATTGCTAGAGAAATTGGCGATCGCAATGGTGAAGCAAGTTCTCTTGGCAACCTAGGCAATGCTTCCTATTCTCTAGGGCAGTACCAGCAAGCGATTCAGTTCCAGCAGCAGCAACTAGAAATTTGTAGAGAAATCGGCGATCGCAATGGTGAAGCAATTTCTCTTAACAATCTAGGACTTGCTTACGAATCTCTAGGACAGTACCAGCAAGCGATTCAGTTCTATCAGCAGTCTCTAGAAATTTGTATACAAATCGGCAATCGCAATGGTGAAGCAAATTCTCTTGGCAATCTAGGAAATGCTTACAATTCTCTAGGGCAGTACCAGCAAGCGATTCAGTTCCACCAGCAGCAATTAGAAATTTGTAGAGAAATCGGCGATCGCAATGGTGAAGCAAATTCTCTTGGTAATCTAGGACTTGCTCTGAAAAAAGTAGGACGCAGAAAAGAGTATGTGGATGCTTTGAATGCTTCCAGAAAGATATATGAAGAGTTGGGGCTTTATCATATGATTAAGGATTCTAATAAAGCCTTTGCGCCGCTAGAGACTGTGGCTAAAGAACCTAAACGTTTTGAACTGCCAGAACAGCCAAAACGCAAGCGCACCCAACGCCAAAACATCTTACAGATATTTTGGAACTGGTTACGCCGCTTTTGGTCTAGGCTTTGGCAACGCTAACCACCTATCCTAAATATTTCTCCAGAGCCGTTTCGACAATATCTTTCATCGAAATACCTTGCTCTTCGACAGCCTTTTTGAGCAGCTCGAACGATCGCCCTGAAAGTGTAACCCGATGACGGATATCTCTACGCTTGCCTTTAGGTTCGTCTTCAATAGTTTCTGGAACATAATCATCAGTGAACTTCAGTAAGTCTTTATTGCCTTTGCGATCGCAAAAATCACCAAAACCTTCACCTTCTGTACGTTCATTTTTAAAATAAACAAATAAAGGTTCTAAACCTTTCTCAAGATTATCAATATGCAAACGCTGCACATAGGGCTGAGCTAAACGGGTCGAGTCAAAGTTGCCACCTAGCCAGACTTGATATTCATCGACAGCACTGCCGACAAAACCTAGCTCAGCCATATAGGGACGCGCGCAACCATTGGGGCAACCTGTCATCCGTGTGACAAAAGTTTCATTTGCCAAATCCAAACGTACTAATAACTTGCGAATCCTAGCGAGGACGCTTGGTAAGGCGCGTTCGGCTTCAGCGATCGCCAGTCCACAAGTTGGGAAGGCTGGACAAGCCATCGAGTAACGCACTAGCGGATCGATTTTGTCTGGAGCCAGCACATGACAGCGATCAAGGATTTTTTGGATTTCGTCTTTTTCATCAGCGGCGATCTCGGTAATCAACAAATTGTGATTGGGAGTTAATACAAAATCATGATGAAATTTTTCACTAATTTCTTGCAAAGCTGTCTTCAGTTGCAAATCTTCGCGATCGCTAACTCGACCATTCTCAATTGACAGCCCGACAAAATATTTACCATCACCTTGCTCATGCCAGCCGAGATAATCTTGATATTTAAAATCTGGCAATTCCCGCGCAGGTGCGAGTGCAGTTGGATAATATTCGAGCAGGACTTGCAAGAACTTTTCTACGCCCCATTCTTGCATCACATATTTAAATCTCGAATGACGGCGATTGTAGCGATCGCCATAGTCGCGTTGGACGGAGACGATCGCCTTAATTAGATCATAAATTTTGGCAACGGGTACAAAGCCAATACTGTCAGCAAGGCGGACGATGGTTGCATCATTATTATGAGCGCGACCCAAGCCCCCACCAACATAGACATTAAAGCCTTCTAGCTTATGATCCTCATTGGTAATCACCACCAACGACAAATCATTGGTATACAGATCAACGGAGTTATCACCTGGGACAGCGATCGCAATTTTAAACTTGCGTGGCAAATACTGCTCACCATAGATCGGCTCAATATCATTGATATTAGTTTTTGCCGTACCTGTTCCTTGACGGTTGCGCGCCTCCGTTACCTCTGGTGCTTCTGATGACGTGACCGCCACTTCCCCATCTAGCCAAATGTCATAATAAGCGCCTGCTTGTGGCGCTAAGAAATCGGCGATTTTGACTGCATATTCACCCGCATAGATATATTCAGGCTTGCTTTTAAAAGGTGCAGCAGGAGACATCACATTGCGATTGATATCCCCACAAGCGCCCACTGTTGATCCCATATTTCGAGTGATGTCGGCAATCACCGTCTTCAGATTTTCTTTGAGGATGCCATGAATCTGAAAACCCTGCCGCGTGGTTGCCCGCAAAGTATGATTGCCATACTTATCACACAGCTTGTCTAGAGCCAAATACAATTGCCACGGGATCACCCCACCTGGGCTACGCGTCCGCAACATCATACTGTACTGAGATTCTTCACCCTTATTCTTTGTTTTCTCAAAATCGCGCGCTTTCTGCTGATAAGAACCATGAAACTTCAGAATTTGAATCCCATCTTGACTAAAAAATGAGTTGCTATCGGTCAGTTCTGTATCAATTGGACCGCGCAAAAAGTTACTTTTTTGCTTGAGAACTTCAACCTTGGATACTTTCACGGGACTTATCAGAGTATTCGTCATGGTTCAGCTATCGAGATTTACGTTTTATAGTTCTATGCCCCACCATTATAAAGCCAGAGTCGCGGATTAACTAGATTTATTTTTCGCTTTCCTTGCCAAAGTCATGATAAGCCTCCATACCATGCTCAGAGATATCCAGCCCTTTAAATTCTTCTTCAGGCGAAACCCGAATACCACCTGTGATTAGAGAAGTCAAATACCAAGCAACAAAGCTAAAAGTGACTGTAAAACCACCGATCGCCATCAAGCCCACAAACTGACACCACAATTGTTCTACTCCACCGCCAAAAAATAAACCCATTTTTGGCGCAGAAGCAGCTCCAAACTTATTGGCTTTACTAAATAAACCAACCGCCAATGTCCCCCAAACTCCGCAGACAAGATGTACCGATATTGCACCTACGGGGTCATCAATATGGATTGCATCAAATATTCCCACCGCGAACACAATAAGTATTCCCGCGATCGCGCCAATAATAGCGGCGTTAGAGACATCCACAAAGGCGCAAGATGCAGTGATGCTAACTAATCCCGCTAAAATCCCATTAATAATCACCGAAAGATCGGGCTTGCCCAAATATAACCAAGCGACAATCGTGGAAGCGATCGCCCCTGTCGCCGCCGCCATGTTTGTAGTCAGCGCAATATGTGCGATTAACTTGCCATTCGCATCCATTGTCGAACCAGCATTAAACCCAAACCAGCCCAACCAGAGAATCAAACAACCCAAAGTCGCGAGACTCATACTATGCCCAGGGATCGCCCTTACCCTGCCATCTTTGGTATAACGCCCCAAGCGTGAACCTAACATAGCCGAACCAACTAATGCGCTCCAACCTCCCACCGTATGCACGACTGCCGAGCCAGCGAAGTCATAAAAACCCATCTTCGCGAGCCAGCCACCGCCCCATACCCAGTGACCTGCGATCGCATAGACAAACCCCACTAGCAAGAAGCTAAATATCACAAAAGCAACAAACTTAATGCGTTCAGCAACTGCGCCTGAAACGATCGTAGCCGCAGTACTAGCAAACATTAGCTCAAATAAAAACTTCGCCTCAAGAGGAATACTCGTCCAGTTCAAAGCCAAAAAATCACCTTGATAAGCAGCGCCAATCTCAGGACTATTATCAACACCTGCCAGAAAAAACCCTTTTAAACCAATAAAACCATTGCCATCATCGTTGCCAAACATTATGCCAAAACCAATCATCCAGTAGGCGATCGTCGTGATCGCAAATACAACCAGATTTTTGGTCAGAATATTAACCGTATTCTTTCGGCGACAAAAGCCAGACTCAACCAGCGCAAAACCAGCATTCATAAAAAAGACGAGAAAAGAGGCGATCGCTACCCAAAGCGTATCTAAAGTCGCATCAAGCGCGACAACGCTTTTTTGAAGGTCAGCGATCGTAGCAGGAGTAAGCGGGGCAGATTGAGCAGTAGCCGCGTAAACCCAAAAAATACAGATAATTATCGTTAAAGGTAAACAAGCATTCCAGTTAACTGAATTTTTGAGCTTCTTCTTAAGATGTAACCGATCAACCAAAACTTTTTCCTCTTCTTTTCCTCTTTAGGATCAAAATACCAAAGAATCAAAAAAACAAATGTTACTTGGCGCAAAGCCAAGTAACATTTGTTTTTTCAAGTTAAATTTTTAGCCCTCAGAAGAGCCTTGATTGATGTATACACCAGAGCCAAATTCACTACCATAAGCCTCTTCACCATGAACAGGAATATCAATACCTTGCTCTTCGACAGACTTAGCAACTCGCAAATCCATAAATAACTTTAAGACTTGGAGAATGATAAATGTTGCGATCGCCGCAAATGCATAGGTAACAAGCACACCCTGCAACTGAATCCAGATTTGACCAGGATTGCCATCTAATAAACCAAGATTCATCACTTGATCTTTGGAATCTTTAATCTGGTTTACAACCTTAGTTGCAAATACACCTGTCAAGATTGCACCGACAGTTCCACCAACACCGTGAATTGAGAAGGTATCGAGGGAGTCATCAAACTTAAACTTGGCGCGCAAGCTAACCGCGATAAAACAACATACTGCGGTAATCGAACCAATTAAAATTGCCCCAATTGGAGTTACGAAACCTGCCGCAGGTGTAATACCGACCAACCCAGCGAGAAATCCGCTAGCAACACCAACAGCAGTTGGTTTACCGCGCAGTACCCACTCGACCAATAGCCAAGTTAAACCAGCCGAAGAAGTTGATACAGTGGTCGCTACAAATGCAACCGCCGCCACCGAGCCAGCACTGAGAGCGCTACCCGCATTAAACCCAAACCAACCAAACCAAAGCAAACCAATTCCCAAAAGTACATAAGGAACGTTATGTGGGGTATGTGGTCTAGTGGAGAAATCTTTACGCGATCCAACCACAAAAACTGCCACGACCGCCGCCACACCCGAACTAATATGCACAACTGTGCCACCAGCAAAGTCCAAAGCTCCCATTTCGCCTAGGAATCCACGTCCCCAAACCATGTGCGCGAGGGGCGAATAGACAAGAGTTGACCAGAGAAGAATAAACCAAAAATAAGCCTTAAAGCTCATCCGCTCTACGATCGCTCCAGAAATCAATGCAGGAGTGATGATCGCGAACATCATTTGATAAACCATGTATACGGCATGGGGAATCGTGCCTGCATAACCAACGGGATCAACATCATCGAACTTGACATTATTGAGAAAAGCCCAATTAAGTCCGCCAATAAACTTTTGGAGACCTTGACCATAGGTGAAATCTGCGGCTTTAGCTGATACATCAAAAGCCAAGCTATAACCCCATAGCACCCAAGTTACACCGACAACTGCCATGAGCAGCAAGCTCATCATCATCGTGTTCAGCACGTTACGCGTTCTTACCAAACCACCGTAAAAGAAGGCTAGACCAGGAGTCATCAGCAAGACAAGTGCAGCAGCTATCAACATAAATGCTGTATCACCCGAGTTAATTGGCGATGCAGGAGCGGCTAGAAGTTTATCAAGAGCAGACTTTTGGTCTTTAGTTAAAGTTACAGCTTCAGTACTGGTTGGAGACGCTGTAGGCGCAGCAACGGGTGCAGGCGATGTAGTAGGAGAAGAGCTAGCGCTAGGAGAAGCCGTAATTGTCGGACTAGCAGAGGGAGAAATGGTTGCTTGAGCCCAAGTTTGACCAGTAAAAGGAAAACTCACTAACCACAAAACTAGCAACGTACCTAGTAAAAATTTTTTGATCACAGACCTATCCTTTCACAAATTTTTCTTGTCATCACAGTAAGGCGACATGAATTAAATAAGCGCCGTTTTAAGTAGCGTCCCATAGCTAAAAGGCTAAGAACTTGTGGCGCTTACTTACATATTTACCTTAGAGAAGTTATTCAAGAATGATTTCATCAATTTATACGTCATTGATTTGTATTAGAAGTTACATTTGCCCTGATGGAAGGTGGAAAACCTAGCGATCGCTATTAAAGTTCGGGGGTATAAGCCTAAAAAAGCGCACAAATTTAAACACACCCAAAAACTCCTGTGCTAGAGTTGATGTACTCTTAAATCTCGCATTCCTCACTCACATAACCTCTCAGGAAGTTGACATGGCAAAAGGCGGACTTGTACTTGGTACAACAGCAGCATTAGCAGCGGCTGTCGCAGTTGTTGGTTTTCAGCTAGCAAACCCTAGCATCGCCGCATTTCGGGATAGCCCCAAAGAAATTGTTGATGAAGCTTGGCAGCTTATCAATTTAGAGTATGTCGATGGCTCTTTTAACAAAGTAGATTGGCGGCAAGTTAGACGGCAATATGTCGAAAATCGTGACTATTCGTCCAAAGCTGAAGCCTATCGATCAGTAAGAGAAATGCTTAAGCTGCTTGATGACCCATATACTCGCTTTATGGATCCCGAACAGTTTAAGAGTATGCAGATTGATACTTCGGGGGAACTCACAGGGGTTGGTATTCAACTAGGCATGGATGATGCGACCAAATTATTAACGGTCGTTGCTCCAATTGAAGACTCTCCCGCTTCTCGTGCTGGAGTTTTGACTAAAGACATTATTACCTCGATCGCGAACAAATCCACTGATGGCATGGATATTAACCAAGCTGTTGCTTTGATTCGCGGACCAGCTGGGACAAAAGTCAAGCTTGGGATTAAGCGTGGCGATCGCCAGTTTGATATTGAGCTTGAGCGTTCCAAGATCGAGATACATCCAGTCAAAGCCGAGCTTCGTGATACAAGTATTGGCAAAGTCGGCTATATCAGCTTGCGCCAGTTCAATGCGAACGCGGCAAGTGATATGCGTAAAACCATCCAAGACCAGGTGAGTAAAGGTGCAGTTGGATTTGTGTTGGATTTACGATCAAATCCAGGGGGATTGCTATATTCCAGTGCGGAAATTGCCAGAATGTGGCTGGATAATGCGACTATTGTTTCCACAATTGATCGTAAAGGTGAAAACGAACGCCTGACAGCTAACCGTCAAGCTCTTACTAATAAACCACTGGTGGTTTTGGTTGATGGTGGCTCTGCCAGTGCCAGTGAGATATTGTCGGGTGCTTTGCAAGATAACAAACGCGCTGTAATTGTTGGTACGAAGACTTTTGGTAAAGGTTTAGTGCAGTCTGTCCGTTCTTTGAGCGATGGCTCAGGGATGGCAGTCACGATCGCTAAGTACTACACACCTAGTGGACGCGATATCAATCATTTGGGGATCATCCCCGATCGCGTAGTTGAGTTGACTAAGGAAGACCTTGAAAAGCTCAATAAAAATCGTGATTTGGTTGGTACAATCTCTGACCCACAATTTGCGAAAGCGATCGATATATTATCAGGCGAGCTTAAAAGTGTAAGCTCACGCTAAAACATAGCTAAAAAAATAGCTAAAAAACCAAAAAAGCGGTGGACACAGTCCGCCGCTTTTTTGGTTTTTTAGCTATTAGTCAACATGTCTGGTTAAGACGGCTTCCATTGTGCTTTCTAAATTTTGTCCTCCGATAATTCCACTCGCTAAAGAATAAGTATTATTATCGCGGCGGTAAAGAGTCTGAAAACCTGTTCGCATTTTTTTGTCGCCGATGACCCAATAGCGCTGTGTAATTGAATCTGGACCGATGATACCCTCACCCTCTACTTTGCCAAGAGAGCTATCATCAACGACATATGTAAAACGGCGCTCGTCTGAGTCGATTCTGCCTTTATAAGCCATCGTCAACTCTTCGCGATCGCTATCAGGAAAAGTCAGCTTAGAGACCATCGTGAACCAAAAATTATCTCTAGACCAACCCACTAAAATTCTCCCCTTGATTTCAATTGCGATAGAGTCTCGCTCTATCCAATTGCCTTCGAGAGTCCATTTTCCTGGTTGCATTAGAAAGGTATGTGCCACAATTTTTATTGCTCAGTTTATTGCTAATTAGTCTATCTAGCTATTTAAGTACTCTATTCTAAGTACTATTTAAGTAAACCCGATCGCAAGGCTACCACTGCGGCTTGTACGCGATCGTCAACCGATAACTTATTCATGATCCCGCGGACATGAGTTTTGATTGTGTTAGGACTAAGGTAAAGCACTTTGGCAATTTCAGGATTACTTTTACCTTCAACAATTAATTTTAATACTTCTAGTTCTCGTTGTGATAGATGAGAAGTGTTTTGGTTTTGGGTTGGTGGCTTAAGATGATCCATTACTTTACGAGCGATTTGAGGATCGAGATAGGTTGCACCATCTTTAGCGGCGGCAAAAGCTGCTAAGAGGCTCTCTGTGCTTGTACCTTTCACGCAGTAGGCATCGGCTCCACTGGCGAGAGCCGCAATAATTTCGGTGTCAGCCGTATGTGAACTCAGCATTACAATGTGGATATTAGGCAAAGATGTCTTGATTTTTTGCGTTGCCGAAATTCCATCCAGTCTTGGTAAGCCAATATCCATGACAATAATGTCAGGAATTAATTCCTGAGCCATTTTTACAGCTATATAACCATCTTCTGCGATGCCGATTACGGTAATATTTGGCTGCTGAGAGAGCGATTGCTCTAATCCAAGTTGGATTAGGGGGTCATCTTCAACAATTAGAACTCTCAGAGGTTTCGATGCGATCGCCACAGTCATAATTCTCAGTTTCTCTAAATTTGTTTAAATTTAGGTTGATTATATATCAAAAGCAAAAGGCGTGCTTTGTCTCTCATTTTGCGCTCCATCGAAGAACATTTTAAAGAGAATATGAGAATAAATAAAACTATGTTGACAGTTTATTTCACAATTGGATTACCTGCTTCAGGTAAATCCACATGGGCAAAAAAGAAGGTCGATAAATCCCCTAACAGCATTAAGCGTGTCAATAAGGATGAACTTCGCGCTATGTTCGACAATTCTTATTTTTCTAAAGGGAATGAAAAATTTGTCTTGAACATTCAAGACGTAATCATCAAATCAGCTCTAGAAGAGGGAAAACATGTGATTGTGGATAATACTCACCTTGAGTCAGGGCATGAAGCGAGAATCAGAGAACTAATCAAAGGCTTAGCAGTAATCGAAATAGTTGACTTTCGTCATGTATCTCTGGAGACTTGTATTGATCGCGATTTAAAGCGGCTCAACTCGGTCGGCGAGAAGGTAATCCGTGATATGTATAACCAATTTATTGCACCACCTAGAGCTACTAAACCGTTACATAATCCAGATTTACCTGATCTGATTATTTGTGACCTTGATGGCACTCTGGCTTTGATCCGCGATCGCAATCCCTATGATGCTGCTAGCTGCGAGAATGACCTAGTTAATGAGCCAGTACGTTCAATTTTGCAAACATCGGGTAAAGCGATCGCTTTCGTCTCTGGACGAGAGGACAAATATAAGCCGCAGACTTTAGCGTGGCTAAGCAAGCACAATATTGCTTTTAACGTGATTCATATGCGGAAGTCTGGGGATATGCGAAAAGATAGCATCGTTAAGCAGGAAATCTATGCGGAATTTATTTTAGATAAATATAATGTTGCTTTTGTTTTGGATGATCGCGATCAAGTGGTTAGAGTCTGGCGCGATCTGGGTTTAACCTGTTTGCAAGTTGACTATGGCGATTTTTGATTCTTAAACCCAAAAAAGTGAGTCGCTCGCGTAGCGGGCAACTCACTTTTTGGCTGGTTACTAATTGGCGTTGTTATATATTTGCTCATTTGCTTTTGCTGAGGCAAACAAATCAACAACAGGGTTAGGATAATCAACACCTAGTCGAACGTTAAATCGCTTCTGCTCGATAGGTGAGAGATTCCAGGGTTGATGGATTTTGCTGGCTGGGAGGGCGGCTAACTCTGGGAGCCAATGTTTGACATATTCTCCTTGAGGATCGTAATCGTGAGATTGCTTGTTGATATTAAAGAATCGAAATCCCCTCGCATCATTCCCAATCCCTGCTGTGTAGTTCCAATTACCCCAATTGCTACAAGGATCGTAATCAAGTAGAAGTGATTCAAACCATTCGGCACCCATGCGCCAATCGATACCAAGATTCTTGGTGAGAAAACTTGCTACATTTTGACGACCACGATTAGACATAAAGCCTGTGGCGGCGAGTTCACGCATATTTGCATCGACTAGGGGATAGCCTGTTTTTCCTATTTGCCAAAGTTCAAACCTTTTCCAGTCTTGTTTCCAAGGGATATCCAGACCGCGTAAACCTGTGCGATAGAATAACCGATCGCCATGTTTCGCTGCCACAAATCGAAAATAATCGCGCCATAACAGTTCAAAGATTAGCCAATAAGTTGAGTCATTGGCAAGGCGATCGCTTTCGTATTGTTTGACTTGGGCATATACATATCGTGGACTCAGACAGCCTAAAGATAACCAGGGTGAGAATTTAGAAGAGTCATCGGTATGTAGCATTCCGTTACGCGTTTGTTTATAAACTTGTAAGCGATCGCTCTGCCAAAAGTAATGATCTAGACGTTTTAGAGCTTCGGTTTCACCGCCCCTAAATTGCAAAACTGCGCGATCGCTGATGGTAAGTTCGGTAAATCCAAATGTCGATAGAGTCGGAATTTCACCAATTTCAAGTGCTTCGGAAAGTGGATTGAGACCGTCAGGAACAGGAAAGACTTCGCGAACTGTAAAATCAGATTCAACTTGCTTACGGAAATGGGTGAAGAGTTCAGGAAGCTTGGCGATCGCAAAGGGTAAATCATCGCGATGTAATAGCATATTTCCCCAAAAGCTTTTGAGGGCAACATTTTGTGCTTTTAAAGCAGACCGTAAATTCTTCTCTACGGCTTTCTCTTCGGTAGTGATTTCTGTATGGTAATACACAGAAGCAATTTCAAGTTGCTTTGCTAATTCGGGAAGGATATTTTCAGGCTTGCCGATGCGAATGATCAAATTAGAGTTTAGCGATCGCAAGTTTTCGCGTAAATTTGCCACACTCTCGATCAAAAACTTGGCACGAAATACACCTGTTTTGGCAAAATTAAAAGAAGTTTCGCCAAAATGACTTGGATCAAAACAATAAACTGGAAACACCTGCGCTCCTATCTGTTTAGCGACTTGAGATGCTTGATATAAGGTTTCGCAATCATGCGATCGCAGATCATTGCGGAACCAAACTAAGATGTTTTGATTAGTAATTTGATTATTCATATCTCATTTTAACGTTTCATAAAGCCAAAAAGATAGAGCCTGACCAAAGTTCAGGCTCTATCTTTTTGGCTCTAACGTTCCACGATTTGAAACTGACGATTAAGTAAATTCATGCCTGCCGAAATTGTGAGACTAATTGCGAGGTATATTCCCATTACAATCAAAATTACGTTTACAGGTCTTCCCGTTTGATTAATCGTAGTGGAGGCGATTCGATAGATATCGGTATAGCCGATCGCGATCGCAAGGCTAGAATTTTTGGCAATATTAACATATTGGCTAGTCAGCGATGGAATAATTACTCGTAATGCTTGCGGTAAAACAATCTTTTGCATAGTTTGGAAGTTGTTTAACCCCAAAGCTTTGGCAGCTTCTGCTTGTCCTTTAGGCACTGAGAGAATACCGCCACGGACAATTTCGGCAATAAAAGCGCTAGAAAACATCGTCAAGCCGAGTACAAGCGCGCAAAACTCAGAACTCAAAGTCATCTTCAGCGCCGCAATGGTGATGCCATCTTTGGCGAGTGTGGCAAATCCTAGAGAAATGCGATCGCTTGCTGATGGAAGCGTCAAAAAGATGGCTGAGTACCAGAAAAATAATTGCAATAATAGAGGCGTGTTGCGGAGAGTTTCTACATAAATGCGCGCGAGTTGTTTGAGCAACCAGTTATCAGAAAGGCGCGAAATCCCGACTGTGACCCCAATAACTGTCGCCCCAATAATGCTAACTGCGATCGCCTTAAGCGAATTAAGCAAACCAACTTGCAGAGCGCGAGTATAACTATCCGAAGCTTTGTAAGGGAACGGAGTATCGGCAATGTCAAAGGACGCGGGATCGCTAAGAAAGTCAAAACTAATAGCTAGCCCTGAATTTCGCATATTTCTCGCCAATGTGTTCCATGCTAAAATGCTGCAAGTGATCACGATCGCTAAAAACAGCAGTTGCGCGATCGCCCGCCAATTCCAAAACTGTTTCTTTAAGGTTGCCGTGAACTTCCAATTACTTGCAGACATTGCTAAAATCGCTCCTAAAATGGACTAATCTTAAGTTGATTGTACCAAACTAACTAGCAAAACCTAACCCAAAGTGCTGTTCGCCCGCGTAGCGGGCG
>JANXUJ010000165.1 GCA_025356295.1 Cyanobacteriota bacterium | reverse complement strand
CTTTGGATGAAGTTCGTTCTATGTTTGGAGTGGGAATTCAGAATGCTGAATCTATGGTCGTGCTAACAGCAAAAGTGGCTAGATTAGAGCGCATTGTTACAAAACTAGTCAATGCTGTGGGTGTTTCTATAAATGAGTCTGTCTAATGGTTTCAACTAGCAACCGTTATATAATTGACTAAAGCTGTTCAAAATCTATAGATATGCTAAAAACTCTTTGGGCTACCGTTCAAAAAGGAAAAATCGAGTTACTAGAGGTTTTAGAACTGCCAGAAGGCTCAAGAATACTAGTAACTGTACTTGCATCTGATTACGAATCCGAATTTTGGCTTCAGGCAAGTCAAACATCACTAGATGCGATTTGGGACAATATTGAAGATGATGTCTATGCCCAATTACTCTAAAAGTAGCGTCATTTTAGTTCGATATCCTTTTTCGGACTTATCTAACACCAAAGTTAGACCTGCGGTTGTAGTTAGTGCGCCACATATTTCTCAAGATATTCTGATTGTGCCGTTGACTAGCAAAACATCGGGATTGCTGGAGGGAGAATTTATCCTACCTAATTGGTCAGTAGCAGGGCTTAACGTTGTTACAGCAGTCAAGCGTGGAATATACACGGTAAACAAAAGTTTAGTGATTAAACAAGTTGGTCAGCTAACTAATTCTGATTCAGAAATACTTTCACAATCTTTAAAAATCTGGCTTGGCATTTGAATTAAAAAGATAGTGCAGAAGTGCTGCTTATGTTTAAAGCACTTGCATCCCTAGATACTGCTGAAGCGGATAATCCTGCGGCTCACTTTGTTTGCGATCGGGGTTGGGTGAGAGTTCTGCCCCACGAACACGACATGGACAGCTTCTTTATGGTGAAGTTTCAGAAAACATGATGCCAATATTGAAAGACGTTCGGTATTCCGATCTAAATCAATCTAAGTTGTCGCAAGACGCAACTGGTAGTTAGGCGATCGCTCTTATTGGCATATAGTATATTTACACTTATTACACCTGCTTACACCTGCCTCAAAAATCAATTCATTTCAACATCAACAATTTTTAATATGTATATGTTGAACGACCTACCAGATTCTGTCTTTGCACCTGAGCCAGACACCCTACCAATACAACGCCTAGAGGCAATGCTAGAAAAAGCATATCCCAAGCTTGTCGGTCTGGACGGTGAAGAAATCATGTTGCCTGATTCTATATATCAAGCCCTTCGGCAAGTTATTCACATGATGGCATCGGGACAAGTTATATCCTTGGTTCCTTATAACTTGCATTTGAGTACGATTCAAGCCTCTGACTTACTCAATGTTTCCCGTCCTTATTTATATAAACTGTTAGATCAAGGCGATATCCCCTATATCAAGGTGGGTACGCATCGCCGCGTCCTGTTTCAAGACTTAATGCAGTACAAAAAACAGAGAGATGTTCAGCGTCATCAGGCTTTGAGTGAGCTTACTGAACTTAGTCAAAAGTTGGGATTTTATACGCCAGAGGCTGACCGCTTAACTGAGGCTATTTCACCAGCGTAATGAGTTTGCAATCATCTCGATTTCCCGTTGTACTTGACTCCTGTGTGCTTTATCCAATGTATCTGAGAGATACTTTACTTCGTGCTGCTGAGGCTGGTTTGTATCATGTGCACTGGTCACAAGAAATCTTAGACGGGGCGCTCCGAAACCCATGTCGGTTACAGACTTACTCAATGTTTTAAAAACTTCTGTGCCAAATTTTGTGAGCAGGCTTAACTAAAAGCGATCGCCTAGAAGGTTATCGAAAAAAATATTTACGAGCACTTTTGAGATATAGCTTAAGTACGCTATGATTAGAAACCTATGCTTATAGGTTTTGCTAGATATTAAACAACATAAGTAAGCGTAGGATGTAAATTGCAAAAAGCTGTAATAGTCAATGCTCTTACATTTCTGGGAGGAAACCAGATAAATTCAAAACAGGAACAAGGAAAAATTTAGTTATGATCAATCGGGCAAAAACTGCTACAACCACCAATGTCGGCTTCACACATGAAGATTTCGCAAAACTATTAGATAAATACGATTATCACTTCAGCCCTGGCGACATCGTTGCAGGCACAGTATTCAGCATTGAGCCGAGAGGCGCACTTATTGACATTGGTGCAAAAACAGCAGCCTATATCCCGATTCAGGAAATGTCGATCAACCGCGTTGATCAGCCTGAAGAAGTTTTACAGAACAATGAAACTCGTGAGTTTTTCATTCTCGCTGACGAAAACGAAGACGGACAATTAACTCTTTCGATTCGCCGCATCGAGTACATGAGAGCATGGGAACGTGTCCGTCAGTTGCAAGCAGAAGACGCAACTGTGCGATCGCTCATTTTTGCTACCAACCGTGGTGGCGCGTTGGTCAGAATTGAAGGACTACGCGGATTTATTCCTGGTTCTCACATCAGCACTCGCAAACCCAAGGAAGAACTGGTTGGCGAAGAGTTGCCACTCAAGTTCTTGGAAGTGGACGAAGATCGTAACCGTCTCGTCCTCAGCCATCGCCGCGCCCTCGTTGAGCGGAAGATGAACAAGCTCGAAGTTGGCGAAGTCGTGATCGGCGTAGTACGCGGTATCAAGCCTTATGGTGCATTCATCGACATCGGTGGAGTCAGTGGCTTGCTGCACATCTCCGAAATCTCTCATGAGCATATCGAAACCCCTCACAATGTCTTCAACGTCAATGACGAAGTGAAGGTAATGATTATTGATCTTGATGCTGAGCGTGGACGAATTTCACTCTCGACCAAGCAACTCGAAGCTGAACCTGGTGACATGGTACGCGATCCGCAGCTTGTTTATGCGAAGGCTGAAGAGATGGCGGCAAAGTATCGCGAACAACTCAATGCTCCTCCTGCGGTAATGGAAATTGCTGCGGAAGAGCCTTCTGAAGAAGAAGAGTATGAAGTTCCTGATGCGATGGAAGAAGCGGAAATTCCTGAAGAAGTTGTAACTGAAGAGGCTGTTGTTGAGACAGAAGAAGTTGTAGCTGAAGCAGTAGAAGAAGTTCTGACTGAAGCTTAATCATTTTTTGAACTTAGAAAAGAGTTAATATTTCTATAAACAAGGTGAGACTATCTCGCCTTGTTTTATTTTTGAGATTGGCTAAAAAATTTGAAAAAGCGATTAGATGTTTTATTGGTTGATCTGGAGCTTGCACCATCGCGGGAGCAGGCTCAAAAGTTTATTCGAGCTGGCTGGGTGCAGGTCAATCAGCAGGTGATTGATAAGGTTGGCACTGAGGTCAAAGATGATGCGGTGATTTTGGTGAAGCAACGATCGCCTTTTGTGTCGCGTGGTGGTGAAAAGTTGGCTGGAGCGATCGCAAAGTTTGAAATTGATGTCCGCGATCGCATTTGTTTTGATGGTGGTATCTCAACAGGTGGATTTACTGATTGTCTGCTCAAGCAGGGCGCAGCGAAGGTGTATGGGATTGATGTTGGTTATGGACAAGTTGCATGGGAAATCCGTAGTGATGAGCGTGTCGTCTTGCGAGAACGGACTAATTTGCGGCATCTCACCCCTGATGATTTGTACGCGCCTGAAGATGTAATCCCCGATTTTGCAGTCTTAGATTTATCGTTTATTTCGCTAACTAAAATTTTGCCTGCGCTCTGGAACTTATTACGATCGCCCCGCGAAACTTTGTTGCTAGTCAAGCCTCAATTTGAAGCAGGTAAAGGTCAGGTTGGCAAAAATGGAATTGTGCGCGAACCGAAAATTAGGGCTGAGGCGATCGCGCAAGTTTTAGAAACCGCTCAAGGTTTGGGTTGGCAATTTCAAGGTTTAACGTCTTCCAGTATTCAAGGGCGTACTGGTAATTATGAATATTTGTTATGGCTAAGCGAGCAACCTTCTGAAATAATTACACCTAGTTTTGAGGAAATTTTAATAACTGCCCAAGACAAATAGATACTGCTCAAAGTTTCATATCTACTCGCCCCAGTCAATTGTTATATTAAATTTCTTATTGTTTAAATCTTATAAATTACGGCAAAATAATAAAATTAAATCTACACAACACATAGCTTTCAGATATGAAAACCTATCAGCCTAGTAATATTGCACCATCACAGGGCGTTGCTATATTAGCTGCATCCTCTTTGGTTTCAGGTGTAGCGATCGGCGGAGCAACTGCATTTATCAGTAAATTTATTTACAGAAAACACACGAGAGATTGAAAGCTCAGTGTCTTCAGACCTGAGATGAAAATCGGACGAGCGAATTTATTCGCTTTCTTCTTTTAGATTATGCCACGACCAACAGTATTTACGCTATCATAATCAATATAAATAAGTCTAAATCCATGTTAGTTCTCGAAGCGAAACTAAAAGGCAAAACAGAGCAGTACAGTCTCATTGACGAGGCGATT
>JANXUJ010000234.1 GCA_025356295.1 Cyanobacteriota bacterium | reverse complement strand
CTTACGGCACAAATTTTGCCAATGTGTCCAGATGATCACCATTGCCATAGTATCAAGGCGGCAATATTGATAGAGCAGTTCTTTCCATTGCGATCGCGTTGATTGGCTGTCATCGCAACTACGATTTTCGCCATACATCAGGTCTTGATAAGCGAGCATTGCGCCCGCGCCCTCGTTGACGACATGAGTGCGATCGCCGATCTTAAGTTCTGACAAAACATCATAGGGACTAAGAATTTCACCATCAACATTGCGATAGTATTCTGTGAAATAAGGGATTTCGTGCAGATAGGGATTAGTTTTCCAGACGGCAGGCAACACACATTTGAGCGAAGTTCGACCTTTCATTAATGGATGGAAGTAATGCTTGAGCGTGAGCGCATTCATATCAACTAACTGCGATTTTCCTTTGTTGCCAAGTTTAGCTGTATTTACTAGCCAAGTTTGCAGTTGTGGGTTTTGATAGTCATAGGTTTGCATTTGATAGTAAATATCTCGCAGGACGCTATTTTCATGAGTTGCCCATGTGAGAATTGTGCCGCGATCGCCTAAGCATTCCATTAAAGATTCAGCGAATTGAAAATTTGGAAACGTATTTTCCAGATCAAGCCATTCAGTCTGAACTGGTGTTGCATCTGGCTCGGCGATCGTATGGCAACTCCACTGAAAAGCAACCTGCTCATAAGGTTTCATTCCTGCCCGATAGGGAACCGCCATGCGTGAGGTTTCAAAATCAATAAAATGGATTGGATATTCGACTTGCTGCACAATTTTGGGGAGATATTCAGAAATCCACTCTTTATTTTTTTGGGTATATTCAATTTGAATCAGCTGGCGATAACTATAAGTGTAATCATTAAGTTCTTCTAACGGAACATGAAACATACTCACTTGCCTTTGTTGAATGAGAGCATTGACTAGAGGCGTCTCTACACCACCGATTCGACCCATTTGATAGAGGTCTAACACATGATGTTCGGTCTCAGCGAGGTCGCCCCAACATTCCTTAAATCCATTACGCGGATCGCGATCGCTAGCTCGATATTCACAGCTTTTGCAATTTTTACTGAGTGGCGCAAACATTTCTGGCGATCTCTCGACTAGGTATCCCAAATACTTTCGAGCCGTAGCGATCGTGGGTTCGATTAGTTCGGCGACTTCTGTTTCGATATTGACTTTGGTAAGAAAGCGATCGCGTTCGATCTCGGCAATATCACCTGTGAAGTTAACTTTGATTCCGTTGAACTTAGAAAAAGAATTGCGATGAGTGGATAAGCGCTCGATCTGAAAATAAGAGGCGAGATTATCGATCGCGGTTGTCTTAGCTTTGTCAGGTACAAGTAAGTAGGGAGAGATTTTAGCATCAAGGTCGGGCAGATGTGCGGCTAGCATTTCTTGCAAAATCCCAACTTGATAAGCAATATCTTCGATGATATATTTCCATTCACCGCCAACTTTGCCAGTGCGCTTATTGCGAAAGAGCGAAAGATGGCGATACTTAACTAAGTCTTCATGAGCGACACTATCAAAGCCTTTTGATCTGATTTCAATAATCTCAATGCGATCGCCTTGTTTAACCAAAATATCGGCACGAGCGAGTTTATGCTCAGCATAAAAGACAGGCTCAAATAGAGTCACATTTTCATTTTGCAATTGCGCGATCGTATATTCGGCTGCTTCGGAAATGCTTTGATCGGAGTTAAGATTGGCAGAAACATATATGCCATCAGGATAAAGCAGATGTGCGATCTTACTGATGATAAAATTCCCATCGGCTAATATTCTGGTATACGCATCAACGCGATCAACAGTTGGATAGCCCAATTTTTTGTAATGAAGTTTGGTTGAGCAACTGCGGGCAGTCTTGAGATCGGATTTGGTCAGATAAATAGGATGGGGCATACTGCCTAGTATTTCTTGGGACTAATTTTTAATTATGCTGAGCTACTTACTATAGTATTGATTTTTGGGAATAGATAACCATGATAACTAACTTCAAACGAAAATTTAAAGCATTATCCAGTCCTAAGTTTATTGGCTATGTGCTGGTCGGTGCGATCGCGACTCTGAGTGCGATCGCCACAGGCTTTGGGCTAAACGAAGTGCAGAGCCTCGAACGTCAAACTCAAGCCACCTTCTTTTATTGGCGTGGTCAAATCAGCCCTCCTAAAGACATTGTGATTTTAGCGATCGATGATCTGTCTTTGCGTCAGGGAGACTTTTATGACCCAAAAACTCGTCCTTTTTTAGAACCATTTCGGACAACAACTTGGAAACGAGTGGTCTATGCTCAGGTATTAGAGAAGTTAGTTAAAGCTGGTGCAAAAGTAGTTGCTTTTGATATTTTGTTTGTCACTCCTGGCGATCATGGTGAGGCTGACGATAACAAATTCCAACAGGCGATCGCAAAACATGGCGATCGCGCGGTCTTTGCTGCTAGCTATGAATTTACACAAATTGGTGAAGCAAATATCATGCAGCTTGCATCACCCGAGGCAATTTTTAAATTAAAACCAAATACATTAGGACTAATTAATTTCCGACCTGAAGTTACCGCTAATATTCATCGTTTGGGCGTACAGCCTCCATTAGATAGTGGATTGCCAATCGTACCGACCTTTGCGGCTTCTGTTCTTAATGTTGCCAAAATCAGCTATCCCAAAGCTAAAGGTGATGGAATTTATTTTTTTGGTGGAGCAGATACATGGGCAAATGCTCAACAGCAGATTCCATTCTACTATGTGGTCGATCCTGAAAACTGGAATAGTGAACAGCTTCAGGGTGGTAAATTCTTTAAAGATAAGATTGTTCTAATTGGCGCGACAGCAGGATCAAAACAAGACATTCAAAATTCGGCAATGGGAAGAATGTCAGGAATTGAAGTTCATGCTAATGCGATCGCTACACTCATGCAGGGAAAGAGCATGATAGAATTATTCTCAACTCCGACCCAGCAAGGGCTATTTATATTCTTACTGGTTGGAGTTTTAGGCGGCATACTCTGCTTTCTAAAACGTCCCAACATTCAGATACTCTCGGCTTTGGGAATCGCAATCGCGTGGTTAGGAATTGGCTATGTCAGCTTTATTTATGCCAGCACGATTTTGCCTGTCACCATACCTGCGATCGCGATCGGCTTAAGTGGCATCGCGCTCTTAACTACAGGTTCGATCGCTGCCCAACTTGATAAACTACTCCTCCGCCGCACCCTAGAACGCTATGTCGCCGCGCCGATTGTCGAAGAGATTGTCAATCAACCTGAAGGTTTTCGTGACTTACTAGAAGGACGCACAATTAAAGCCGCAGTTTTATTCTCTGATATTCGTGGTTTTACAACCCTTTCTAGTCGATTGCCTGCCAAATTGCTGATTCAACAACTCAATACTTATCTTGGTGGCATGGTTGATGCGATTTTAGAACACCAAGGCACAATTGATAAATTTATCGGTGATGCGATCATGGCTGAATTTGGCTCACCCGTATCGCGTGGTGAAAAAGCTGATGCCATGAATGCCGTTTTAGCGGCTCTAAATATGCGAGCAGCTCTAACCGAACTTCGTAAAGTATGGCAATCTGAAAACAAAATTCCTTTTTCTAATGGAATTGGCATTAACTATGGAGAAGTAACGGTCGGCAATATCGGCTCGGCTCGTCGACTAGAATATGCGGTAATCGGAGATGCGGTGAATGTGGCAAGTCGAGTTGAGGGGATGACCAAAGACCTCGGCACTGACATCGTGATTACTGGTTCGCTTTATGAAATTGTCAAAGATGAAATTGATGTTGTCGATTTTGGTGAACATGCGCTCAAGGGTAGAGTTGGCAATGTGCAGCTATATGGTGTGATTGGTTTAAAAGGTAGCGATCGCAAAATTTATGAGCAAGTCCAAAATGATCTCAAACGTCATACTGCCGTGATCGACATTCTCAAAAAAGGTCAACTACCATCACGCCTCAACTAGAATCTTGTCCCTCCCGCTAGTCGGGAGAAACAAGATTCTAGTTGTAAATGATTACTAAGTTTCATGAATTTAACTTAAGAAGAATTTCTTGATGTGTATCTACCTCCTAGGATAATGGAAGTTAAAATTTTTTATAGGTAATTAGACTTAGGAAACAAATTTATGACAAATCTAACTTTGAACTTACTTGCCGCAGTTCCCACTACTCCCACTTGGTCGCTGAGTGTCGCGATTGTCATGATCACCGCTAACCTATTTGCCTTAGTTGTTGGTCGCTATGGCATTCAAGTTAAAGGCGCTGGTCCCAGCTTACCTGTGCAACTCCCTGGTCTATTTTCAGGTTTTGGCTTGCCTGAATTACTAGCCGTAACCAGCTTCGGTCATATTATGGGAACAGGTTTAATCTTGGGCTTAGCTCAAGCAGGCTTGCTTTAGTGAATCTAAATAAAAAGGGAACACAAAGTGCTTCCTTTTTATTTAGATAATGTGTTTAGCTGAATGGAGCGGAGTTTCCCCATTCGCCTGTAAACACAAAGCTGGTTAAAGGTTGACGCGATCGCGCTGCATTTTCCCGCTCTTGTAACTCTGGGGACAAGTCACTAGAGTTGCCTTCATAACCGATCGCGATCGCCGCGACAGGATGCGCCGTCTCAGGAATATTAAAAGTAGCGATCGCCTTAGCGGCATCAAATCCGCCCATTTGGTGCGCGACTAAATTTAAAGCTGTGGCTTGCAAGACTAAAGTCGCCGCCGCTTGTCCTGCATCATATTCTCCCCAAGCATTGGGTTTACCATTGTGTTTAAAGTTTTTTTGTGCCACCACTAGCCCCAACACTGGAGCAACTTGCGCCCATACAACATTGGCAGGAACTAGACAATCGAGCATTTTTTGATAGTTTACGGTGTCATCTTTGGTCGCGAATATAAAAGCCCATGGTTGATCGTTAAAACAAGAAGAAGCCCATCTTGCCGCCTCAAATAACTGAGCAAGTTTTTCAGCTTCGACAAGCCTGCTATCAAAGGCGCGAGGACTCCATCGTTGGGCAATAAGAGGATGAAGTTCGTGATCGCTTACGGCTAGGTTTTTCATATTGGATGCGAGATCGGTTTTGCGTGAGTAGTGAATACCATTATAATAATCTCAGCATAAACACCATAGAATCACCCAAGCGCATGGATAATACTCTTGACACCCAAGCAATGCGGAGGGCTTTGCATAAGTCTCCTAACTACTTTCGCCAAAGCTTTGGGCATGGAGAAGAAGCCGAATCAACCATGCGATCGCAATATCATAGTGACTTGATCCAAACCATTCGCGATCATAATTATGTTTATTCACAAGGTGATGTCACGATTTATTTGGCGAAGTCATTTGGTTTTTGCTGGGGTGTAGAACGGGCAGTGGCGATGGCATATGAGACGCGCACTCAGTTCCCTAATGAACGGATATGGATTACCAATGAAATCATTCATAATCCTTCTGTTAATGCCCGACTAAAAGATATGGAAGTTCAATTTGTTCCTGTCGCTGATGATGGAACTAAAGACTTCTCAGGAATTGAACAAGGTGATGTGGTGATTTTGCCAGCCTTTGGTGCAAGTGTGCAGGAAACCCAATTATTTGATCGCCTCGGCAGCAAGATTGTTGATACGACTTGTCCTTGGGTATCAAAGGTATGGAACCGTGTTGAGAAGCATAAAAAAGTAGATTTTACTTCGATTGTGCATGGCAAGTACAACCACGAAGAGACGATCGCCACGATTTCTTATGCTAAATGCTATTTGGTTGTTCTGAACATGAAGGAAGCCGAGTATGTGGTTAATTACATGCTCAATGGTGGTGATCGTCAAGAATTTCTCGCCAAATTTAGTAAAGCGACTTCGCCTGACTTCGATCCTGATTGTGATTTAGAGCGAGTCGGTGTCGCCAATCAAACCACGATGCTCAAAGGTGAAACTGAAGCGATCGGCAAGCTGTTTGAAAAGACGATGATACAAAAGTATGGAGTGGAACATGTCAATGATCATTTTCTCGCTTTTAATACAATTTGCGATGCTACTCAAGAGCGTCAAGATGCGATGTTTGAGATTGTGGAAGAGGAACTTGATTTGATGATCGTCATCGGTGGTTACAATTCCTCGAATACAACTCATTTACAAGAAATAGCGATCGAGCGCAATCTTCCTTCCTATCATATCGATGATGTGCATCGAATTTTATCCGCCGCAGCGATCGAGCATAAACCTCTAGGTCAAGCGATCGCGCAAGCTCAAAATTGGCTACCCGCTGGCAAAATCAAAGTCGGTGTCACTTCTGGCGCATCGACCCCCGATCGCGTTGTCGAAGATGTCATCAACAAGATTTTCGCCCTGAAAGGTTGATTTTAACTATCGCCTGACAAGGTGCTTAATGTTTCAGATATAAGCTAAAACTATGGGCAAGACAGAAAAATTGTTATTCAAGGTTTTGAGAGGTGTTTCCGATACAAATATTCCATTTGATCAAATTTGTCAATTATTGGTAAACATAGGCTTTGAACAACGAATTCGAGGTAGTCATCATATATTCGTAAAAGATGGAATTGATGAAATCATAAACATACAGCCCAAGAACGGAAAATCAAAAGCTTATCAGGTAAAGCAAATTCGTGGAGTTATACTTAAATATAAGTTAGGTGGTCAAGATGACGATGCATTATGAAGTAGTCATATATTGGAGTCCAGAGGATGAAGCTTTCATTGCTGAAGTTTCAGAACTAGCAGGATGTATAGCTGATGGTGAAACTTACTTTGACGCTCTTAGTAATGTTGAAATCGTAATGCAAGAATGGATTCAAACAGCTAAAGAAATAGGAAGACCTGTACCGCAACCTAAAGCTGAATTGGTTGCTGCTTAGTCCTAAATAAGTAATGTTTTTTGTGATAATGTGCCGGGCTTCGCGCGGTACATTATCACTTCTTTAGCACTGCTAGACAAACGATCAGGGTAAAAACATTTGTAATAAAAGTTTTATAGAATGCTTGGCATATAATGATACTAAATTTTGTAAAAATTTCAACTTATACATGATCACTACCATCGCACCTGAAACCGTTACTGTTAAGTACGAAATTAAGGATATTTCTCTTGCGCCTCTGGGCAAGCAACGCATCGAATGGGCTAGCCGTGAAATGCCCGTATTGCGTCAAATCCGCGATCGCTTTGCTGCAGAAAAGCCCCTTGCAGGTATTCGTATTGCCGCTTGCTGCCACGTCACTACTGAGACTGCTAACTTAGCGATCGCGCTGAAAGCTGCTGGAGCCGATGCCGTACTAATTGCTAGCAACCCACTCTCGACCCAAGATGATGTAGCTGCTTCATTGGTTTACGATCACGGGATTTCGGTATATGCGATCAAAGGCGAAGATAACGCCACATATCATCGTCACGTTGAAATGGCGCTTGCCCACCGTCCGCACATCATTGTTGATGATGGCAGCGATGTAACTACCAATTTAGTACTTCACCACGCCGATCAAATTTCGGAGATCATCGGTACAACCGAAGAAACCACCACAGGCATTGTTCGTCTCAATGCGATGTTCCGTGATGGCAAGTTGACTTTTCCAGCGATCGCGGTTAACGATGCCGAAACTAAGCACTTCTTTGACAATCGTTACGGTACGGGTCAATCCACCCTCGACGGCATTATCCGCGCTACTAACATCTTGCTCGCTGGCAAAGTAATTGTTGTGGCTGGCTATGGCTGGTGTGGTAAGGGCGTTGCTCTTCGCGCTCGCGGCATGGGGGCAAATGTTGTTGTTACGGAAATCAATCCTGTCGCTGCAATCGAAGCCGCTATGGATGGCTTTAGTGTAATGACAATGGACGAAGCCGCTAAGATTGGCGATATCTTCATCACGGTGACAGGCAACAAGCACGTCATTCGCCGCGAACATTTTGAAACCATGAAAGATGGTGCGATCGTGGCTAACTCTGGTCACTTCGACTTAGAAATTGACCTTGTTTCTCTTAACGATCTTAGCGAATCTGCTAGCTTTGTTCGCAACTTCACTCAAGAGTATCAACTCAAGACAGGCAAATCGATCATCGTCATCGGTGAAGGTCGCTTAGTTAATCTTGCTGCTGCTGAAGGTCATCCCGCCAGCGTCATGGACATGAGCTTCGCCAACCAAGCGCTTGCTTGTGAATTTCTAGTTAAGAATAAAGGCAACTTACCTGCGGGTGTTGTGCCAATTCCTAAAGATATTGATCAAGAGATTGCGCGCTTGAAACTACAAGCAATGGGCATCACGATTGATACCCTGACACCTGCACAAGTTCATTACCTCAATTCTTGGACAGAAGGTACATAAAGTTTCTTACAAAAAAAGGGAGCGCTTAGCGCTGCCTTTTTTTGTTCTATTCACTATCTGGCTTAGTAACTTCAAACTTAGTGCGTGGTAAAGCCGCCACGATCGCATCCAGAACTTTGCTGACAGGAATGATTTCCATGCCGTAATCTTGCATCACCTGCATACTGGGAATAATTGCGCGTTTGAAGCCTAACTTAGCCGCTTCTTTCAATCGTAAATCTAGCTGCGGAACAGGGCGTACTTGCCCACCTAAGCCAACTTCTCCAATCAGAACAGTACGCGGATCAACAGTGCGATCGCGAAAACTTGCAGCAACGGCGATCGCCACCCCCAAATCCACCGCAGGTTCGCCCACATTTAATCCACCCGCCGCCGCGACGTACGCATCGAGTTTCGATAAGGGAATCCCAATCCGCTTTTCGAGAACTGCCAGAATTTGTAAAAAACGATTGGTTTCGATGCCTGTTGTCGTGCGGCGAGGTGAGGAATAACTGGTGGGACTGACTAGAGCTTGTAGTTCTACAACAATTGGGCGTGTTCCTTCACAGGCAACAATTGTGGCGGTTCCAGGGACGGATTCATCACGATTGCCGAGAAATAATTCGGAAGGATTGGAAACCTCACGCAAACCGCGATCAATCATCTCAAATACACCGATTTCTTGAGTTGCCCCAAAGCGGTTTTTGACTGATCGCAATAATCTATGGGTAGCAAAGCGATCGCCTTCAAAATAGAGAACTGTATCTACCATATGTTCTAATACTTTGGGCCCCGCGATTGAGCCTTCTTTTGTCACATGACCGACAATAAATAGAGAGATATTCTCGCGCTTGGCGACTCGCATCAGCGCCGCCGTGCATTCTCGTACTTGAGAGACAGAGCCAGGAGCAGCATTCAAATTAGAGAAGTAGAGCGCTTGAATGCTATCAATTACCGCAACTCGCGGACGTAATGACTGCAACTCTCTCAAGATCGTTTCTAGATCGGTTTCGGCAAGCAGATAAAGATCATCCGAGTTCTCATCTAAGATTCCCAACCTTTGCGATCGCAATTTCACCTGATGCGCGGACTCTTCGGCACAGACATATAGAGTCGGATAGCGGGTCATCAGTTTTTGTGCCATTCCTAACAGCAGCGTACTTTTACCAATACCTGGCTCACCACCAATCAGAACCAAGGAACCTGACACAATGCCACCACCCAAAACGCGATCAAGTTCTTCATACCCCGAAGGCGATCGCGCTTGTTGATTGTCGGTGATTTGTGAGAGGGTTAATGATTCTCTTGCTTTAGACTTACCCGAAGATTTAGTTGCGGTGAGATGCGAGAATGTGGCGATCGCATTGGTATTTGTGGACATGACAGGAATTAATTCTTCTTGCAAAGTTCCCCAACTAGAGCAAGCGGGACATTTCCCATACATCTGCGGGAAATCTTCACCGCAACTATTACAAACATATCGACTTTTTACTTTTGCCATCTGATTAAGCCATCCCGATTAAATATTTGCAAAAAATTTATCGATTTAAAGTTAATTCCTTTTTATTACCTAAAATCCCTTGTGGTCGCCACACCATAATCAAGATCAAAGTCAAGCCAATCAGCATTAACTGGATTGCTTCAAATCGACCACCATCAGCACGAATTTGTTCTGGCAAAAATCGCGGTAGGGCATTGTAAGCCTGAAAAATTACTGCGCCGAGGAGTACTCCCAGATTATTGCCAGCACCACCGATTGCAATAATCGTCCATGCTTGCAAGGTGATCAGAGTTGTGAAGTTATTAGGATAAACGGTGGTCAATTGCCATGCGTAGAATGAGCCAGCCATACCGCCTATCGCACCACCGATCGCAAAAGCTTGAAGTTTATACCAAAATACATTTTTGCCAAGCGCTTTAACCACTTCTTCGTCTTCGCGAATTGCTTTTAATACTCGACCCCAAGGCGATCGCACGATTAGTTCTAAACGCCAGAAAATAATAATCACGACAATCAGCAGAAGTGCGGCTAGGACAAATGAATAATATGGTCGCGCGACTAAGTTAACTAGAGGTAGTGGAAAATCTTGTACGCCTCTTGTGCCGTTGGTCAGCCATGCTTCATTATTCACGATCAGGCGAACCATCTCTGACACGCCAATGGTGACGATGCCCAGATAGTCTTCGCGGAGTTTTAAGGTGGCGTTGCCAATGATTAGTCCCAGTAATCCTGCGATCGCTGATGCTATCAAAAAAGCCAAAAACCAAGGCACACCATTAAGACTGAGTAAGACAGTTGTGTATGCACCGACCGTCATAAAGGCTACATGACCAAAGTTGACTAATCCTGCAAAGCCCCATTGCAGATTTAGTCCTAGGCTAAATAGGGCAAAGATTGCTGCATTAATAAAAAGGGTGGTGATGTATTCGAGCATGATTCAATTTTGACAGCTTAGATATATAGTAAGTCTTGACTGGTACGCTTTAAAACACTATGCGTCTATGCATTAATCCCGTTTGTCCGATCCCTGACCATCCTGATAATGACAATTACCTAACTTGTCAGGGATGTGGCTCAGAGTTATTGATCGACGATTGTTATACGGTTATAAAATTATTGAGTGACGCTGGGGGATTTGGAGTTGTTTATGAAGTTGAGAGTCCTGCAGGACAAGCAAAAATCCTCAAAGTTCTCAAACAAGAGCTAAATGAAGATAGTAAAGCTGTCTCGCTATTTCAGCAAGAAGCTTTTGTATTGGGGCAGATCGAACATGCGGGGATACCCAAAATCGAGACCTATGTGCATCATCGCCTTGAGGATGGCACGATGTTATACGGGATCGTCATGCAAAAAATTGAGGGCTTGAACCTCGAGCAATGGATTAATCAGCGTCAAAGCCAGCCGATCGCGCAAAAGAGGGCGATCGCGTGGCTACGTCAATTAGTCGAGATACTAGAGCTAGTGCATCGCAAAGGCTATTTCCATCGGGATATCAAACCCGCAAATATTATGTTGTCGCCATCGGGGCAATTAGTCCTGATTGACTTTGGGACGGCTCGCGAGGCAACGCATACTTATCTTGCTAAAATTGGCGGCGTGCAAGGCGTAACCAGTATCTGCTCGGTTGGTTATACGGCTCCTGAACAAGAAAAAGGTTTTGCCGTGCCGCAGTCAGATTTTTATGCCCTGGGCTGTACGATGATTCATTTGGTGACAGGTAAATATCCACTTGATACTTATAATCCTGAACGCGATATGTTTGAGTGGCGATCGCAGGCTCCTGAAATTTCTGAGGAGTTAGCCGACCTAGTTGATGTTTTGATTGCTCGCAAGCCCAGCGATCGCCCAATTAATTGTGATGCGATCAGAAAAATTTTAATTAAAATTGATCAAATCGATAAACTTGTTCCCAATGCCAAGACTAATGCTAAGCGCAAATCAATTAAGAAGGCGATTCGTGAGTCCACACGCAAACCGCCTTCCAAGATTTTGTTAGGATTTTCAGTCGCAACAGCCTTAGCTGCGGGACTAAGTATCGGCACGGTGATCAAAGTTTCGGCGATCGGCAACTTTGAAGAAGTAAGTTTTCATCTACCAATATTTCAGCAAAAGAGACTGAATCCAATCCGATTTTTGCAAGGACATACTGACGCTGTGCAGAGTATAGCGGTCAGTCCTGATGGTAAAGCGATCGCTAGTGCTAGTGATGATGGCGCGGTCAAAATTTGGCAATTGGAAGGTGATAATTCTATTCCAGTTCGCGAAATTAAAGATCAGGGCGGATGGGTACGCGCTGTAGTCTTTTTATCTAATCTCCAAATCGCTACGGCTGGACAAGATAAAAACATCAAAATCATTGATGTCGCTTCAGGGAAAGTAGTTAGAACTCTGAGTGGACATACTAATCTAGTTAATAATTTGGCGATCGCCCCAAATAGTGATTTGTTAGCGAGTGGCAGTTACGACTCCACGATCAACTTCTGGCAAATCTCAACGGGTAAATTATTGCGATCGCTGACAGGGCATACTGACAAAATCTGGGGTTTAGCAATTTCGCCCAATGGAAAATTAGTAGTTAGCGCCAGTCGCGATCGCACAATCAGAATCTGGGATGTGCAAACTGGTAAATCATTGCTCACTTTAGCAGGACATCAAGGCGGCACAACTTGTGTATTAGTCACACCTGACGGTAAGCAAGTAATTAGCGGTGGTAATGACAAGGCGATTCGCGTTTGGGATATTGCTTCGGGCAAGCAACTCTTTACGCTGACAGGACATGAAGATGTAATCAGCGCGATCGCGATCACTGCGGATAGCAACTATCTATTTAGTGGCGGTAAAGATAGTCCCAATTCCATTCGATTATGGAATCTGAAAACAAAATCTTTAATCTGGAACTTGATTGGTCATAATGACCTGGTTACTTCTCTAGTGATTAGTCCAGATCAACTCAAGTTGATTAGTAGCAGTCAGGATAAATATGTTGATATTTGGGAAATCCCCAAATAAAAGGTTAAGTGAGATGTTTAAAAGCGCTAAATGGAACTCCAGTCCGTTTTTTGATGTCCATGATTGACTTAAAGTCACCGCGTTGCTGTCGCTCTAAAGCGATCGCTTCAGCAACTTTTTGTTCTAGTCCTAACTCAATCAATTCATCAGCAGTCATCGAGTTAATCCGCTTCCATGAATAGCTAGACTCTTGGCGATAGTCGTAGCTAAAAACGACTAATGACGCAATTTTTTTGAGCGTTTCGTTAGAAATTCCCAGAACATCATGGAGTTCTTCAAGGCTTGTGAAAATATGTCCTTCAGAACGTAAGGAGTCTATATCATTGGCATAGACAATTGGTAAACCCAAAACATTCACTAAATCATTTTTAGTGCAGCTATTAATATCAATTTTGGGACGAGTCGCCGCGATTCTCGCAAATAGTTTGGGGTCTTCGGGTAAAGGAAGCTCTTTAGGATAGATTTTAGTCAAATATTCACGCTTGAGCGCAAAAGCAGTTGCGATTTGTGATATCCAAATGATTGTTAGCAGTTCAGGGGGAACTGGCGCAACAGAAATAGCAACAAAACCTGCCCCAACAGCAACCCAAATTTTCCTGTTAATTCGATTCCCTGCATAGGCGATCGCGCCCCCTCCCAGTATGGGAAAGCACGACCACCAAACCCAAGCAGGCTTTTGCTCAAACCAAGAATCAGAGTCTGACATAAGTACATTCTAGATATAACGCAACAACTTTTTACGCTTCTCTTCAAATTCTTCAGCAGTAATAATACCTTGACTATATAGCTGATTGAGTCCTGTTAAAGCATCAACATTAGCACTAGCAGAAGTACCCTCGTTGGATTGTTCTAGTAATGATTGAATAATGCTAATTGTCTTGAGTGCATCCTTCTCAGAAAGGTTTTTGCCTTCAATTACCGAGCGTTTAAATTGAATACCATTGCTAACACCACTGTTTTCAATAAAACCAAAACTGGTAGTCTTGTTGAGAAAATAGTATAAGGGACCGACAATTAGACCTAGACCACCAGCGGGTAATAAAGCGATGCCAATAACCAGAGCAGCCTGCCAAGGCTTAGTGTAACCATAGTATGTGGAGCATACACTACCAATTGGAATTACTCGCTTGTCAAATCCAGCTAAAGAACCTTTTTCAAAGAGAATTGTTTTTGAATTAACTGAAATAGAAACTGATGGATCAATCCCCACAAGCGAGAGAAGCCAAGATAGTAGTCCTGCCTCTCTCCCCTTTATATAAACATAGTTGCCATCCTGCAAGGCTCCCACTTCACTTATTGACCATTTCGTAATTACAAAAGCCATACCGATTCTTCTCCAAAACAGTACTTGCAGTAAACCATAAAAACGCTGTTTCGGTAAGTCTAAATCATTATGTTTTTTTAATTTTTGTAAATTTTGACTAGAGTCTTTATTTGCTTTTATTTCATTTTTTATTAATGCTATTAATATTTTTCTGTGAATTTGTAAACCTTACAAGTTTCAAAATTCAATGCCTCGATAGATTTCAGTGATTATCTTGATAAAATTTGATAAAATTACAACTATAAATTTTCAGGAAAGTTGCTGATGTTTTAGAGCGTATTAGCAGCAAAGTCATAGAATCCAGTTAAATAATCATTTAAGTCCAGTATTAAATTTCTGCGTCCACTATCGACAGATTAATAGATTGCTCAGAATCTTCTCGTTGCTGTTGGACTTGGTTAAAAATATCTTCAACTGCGAACTGGTCTAGCCATTGATGCCGATCCTTCGTATAGTCGCCTGATCCTAGCTCAAACTGCCGTATAAATCTGATCATGCCATCAAAGCCAAGAGTGTTAGTCAAGGCTTGATATCCCAATCGATTAATTTCTAAAGTGGTCATCATTTTTTAATCTCCTTGAGTTTTGCTAACATCAATAAACCATTGGACTGGATTATTTACCTTAACCCTTAGCTTATCACTGTATCTAATAGACCGTTTTAATAAGCGATCATCAGTCGTCAGAAAAACATCCACACCACTAAACTCTGCACTAGCAACATGGGCGGCATCAAACGATTTAAACCCAATTTCAGTTAATTCAATCACACGTTGCTTAATTTCATTTGTAAGAATAATTTTCTCTTTAGCAATAGAAATTGCTAACTTTAGTTGTTCTAGCCTTACAATATTTGGAGTTTTAGTGATTTCCAAGTCAATCACTTCACTACCAGTTAATAACCATTCTCCAACTCGATACTTTCGATAAATAGATAGGATTGCCTCTGTCTCCAACCTTATGCGATCCTCTTGTGAATCATCTAACGGTCGATTTAGACAACAAACATCCATGTAAATTCGATATTTCACAATCAGTTCTTTAGTGCGTAATTTAACCGTAAAGTATGTGTAAGTTGACTACTCATATTTAAGGTTTATCGATATGATAATGCCCTATTGACATTTAAAACTCAACACCTCGATAGATTTCAGCGATCGCAGTCACTTTACTTATTGAAAGTGTCCACTATTGACAAATTAAGAGCTTGCCCAGAATCTTCGTGTTGATGTTGGACTTGGTTAAAAATATCTTCAACACGATATGGAAAATAAGATCGAGCTTAATGCGCGATCGCTAAATCAGCCCAGTACTTCCAAAACCACCAACACCGCGATCGCTGTTTCCTAACTCACTTTCTACATAATTAGCTTGAATTACAGGCTTTAAGACTAATTGAGCAATCTTTTGACCTTTCGCAAAAGTATAAGCAGCCGCTCCAAAATTAATCAAAATCACCTTGATCTCGCCACGATAACCAGCATCAACTGTCCCTGGGGAATTAAGAATGGTGATGCCATGTTTAAGGGCTAAACCGCTTTTGGGACGGACTTGCAACTCGTAACCAATGGGAATATCGACAGCTAATCCAGTGGGAATTGCCACGCGGTTTTGCGGATATAGGGTGACTTCTATAACAGAATAGACATCGGCTCCAGCATCACCGATATGAGCATAACTGGGAACTTGTGCATCAGGATGCAGCTTTTGAAATTTGATTTCTACGGTTTGCATTGATAAATTATTTTAGATTGTTTTAGAAATTTAAGTTTTTGGGAGTAGAAGTAGGACGTGGTGAGGAATCTGGGCGTGGTGTTTCCGTAGGAGTTAGAGTTGGTGTGGGGTTGGGCGATCGCGTGGGTTCGATAGGGCTAGCGGTTGGGGATGGGCTAGTCGTGGGTGAGGCTGTAGGAGTAGAAGTCGGCGAAGGACTAGCTGTGGGCGTAGATGTCGGCGTGGGAGTTCTGGTCGGAGCTGGCTCTGGCTTAAATGGCGCTTCTAATTGAACATCAAGATTGTAAGTAGTTTCGTTAGGACTGGTAGTTTTGATCTTGATATAGTAAGTGCCAGTCTTTTTTAGCTTGCCTTTCCAATAGCCTGTGGTGTTATCTTTAGCGGCGTTATCTAGGTTGTTTTGATCTTCACCTTGGATGGTCATTTGCAGATTTTCACCTTGGGTTAATTTCACAATCAAGACTTCATCTTTTTCCGCATCAAAACTGACATTGATTACCTGCCCTAATGTAATCTTGTTGCTAATAAATCCACGATTTAGCCCTTCATTGATTGGCTTGAGAGCGAGATTTGCATTGATATTAGTGATATTTGCAGCACTTGGTGTGACTGTGGGTGTGGCGATCGCTAACTCAGTGGGAGTGGTTGCAGTCCGACTGCGACTAAAAAATATTGATGTGACTGCCCATGAGCCGACTCCTGCCACCAAGATGATTAAAATACCGACAAACCAGTTAATACCGCCGTTATTATTGGGGTTATTATTGGAGCCGTTAGCGTTATTTTGCTCACTGTTACTATAATTTACAGGACTGCGATTGTTAGCACCAGCTACTACTGTCCTTTGAGGAATTGCAACATTTGATGGTACTTGTCGCCCGATCGCATAAGTCTTTGCGCCAGAAAAAGATGCTTGAGCGACTTGCAAAGCTTGCATCACCTCGTCCGCCGAACGATAACGATTTGTGGGTTTATAGCTGAGCATTTGGTTGATCACTCTAGCAAATGCGGGATTCACATTAGCGAACTGTTGCCAATTCCACGCCAGATTGATGCTGTCAAATAGTTCTGATGGCTCTTTACCCGTCAGCAAGACAATTGAAGTTACCGCTAGGGCATAGAGATCGCTGTTGGCATAGGCATTGCCCGATTGTAATTGTTCGGGTGGCGCATAGCCTGCTTTACCTGCAACCGTTGCGGCAGGAATTCCCATTTGGGAATTTAGTTTGGCGTTGGTTTCTTGGACGACACCAAAATCAATCAGTACAGGTAAATTATCTTGCGATCGCAACATCAAGTTTTCAGGCGAGATATCGCGATGGATAATGTTGTGACCATGCAGATAGCTCAGCACTGGCAAAAGCTGCTGCATCAGCACAAAAATTTCATTCTCAGAAAAAGTTTGTCCAGACTTGAGGCGATCAAGCAGTAAATTGCGATAGTTTTTGCCTTCCACATAGTCTTGAACTAAAAGCAACCTTCCTTCTGACTCAAAGGTGGCGCGAAACTCTGGCACTTGAGGATGACGAATTTGATAAAGCACCGATGCTTCGCGGCGGAAGAGTTCCTTCGCTTTGTCCGTCACTTCTTGAGAGTCTTGAGGCGGAATAAATTCTTTAAGTACGCAGGTTTCATTGAAGCGCTCTAGGTCTTGCGCTAAATAAGTGCGACCCATACCGCCCTGTCCAATCGTTGAACGGATCGCATAGCGACCTTTAAGCACAAAACCTTCAGGAAAAGGAGGTTGCATAATTAATACCTCACCGCCATTGCACTACCCCGAATCAAATATTTTGCACCTTCGATATCAATCGATGTGCCAACTTTGACTTTCTCATTACCAAATACCACGCCCTCATTGCTGACTTTGGCGATCGCTTCGATCGTAATCACTAAGTCCGACTGAGAAGTAGATACTGCACGCGGATCGTCAAAATAAACCGCAGTTCCATCAGCTTTAGCCGCCACAACTTTGGGTATAGAAATCTCAACTTTTTTGATAATTACATCGCCGCGTGGTTGGTTACGGATGATGATATTGACTTTATCGCCGACCTTGACCAAATTTTGAGGGTTGGCGGCACTTAAACCACGCACATTCATATCCACTTGGACGGTTTTATTTTCGGCAGATATCATTTGCGCGATCGAACTGCCGCTATTGCCCGGGACGATGAGTAAGCCGATCAGGACAATCAAGATCGTGGCGATTGCGCCGATGTCAAGAATGCTAAATTTGCCAAATAACCGACCTTGCCGATCTAAAAGTGCCATGGGTCTTCGATGATTGAGATAGTGATAGCAAACTAGTATAAGTCCAAATGAAGTCTTGGAAACGCACAAGCGCCGTCCCCAAAACTTCATTTTTTAATAGGTAAAGCTTTTGGGAGGTCTTCAGCAATGACTTCATCCATGATCTTAGACATTTTGGGCAATAAAATTTCGCTAGTACGGCTGATAGAGTCACTAAATATCTGTGACATGAGACCGAGAGCTTTCTTGCCCGTTGGTGATTTATAAAATCTTACAATGTCGCGCATTTCCGCTTCAGTAAAATATTTGTCATAAATAGGAAAAGCAACTTGCGTGATCAATTCATTGGCATCGATTTCTTTGATCACCCGATCGCGATATTTTGTTGCCATCTTAGTCACGACTGACAGAAATTTTTCTTCCATTCCCGGGCGATCACTACCAAGCTCGGGTGCTTTTTTTAGGACAATAGCAACAAGATCATTCAAGGTTGTCCGTATATTTGAGTCTATGGTTTGGTTAAGATTTTTGCTCGCTTGTGTGATTTCGAGTAGTTCTTTAATCAAGGCAAGCTTTTCGGCTGAAATTAGTTTTGCTGATTTAGTTGTCTCGCTGCTCTCTTGAGGAACTTTCGCGATCGCCTTTTGCGAATAAAAAGCTGAGCTAGTTACCATCAAAAATAGAATCGTGGTTGTTGCAAAAATGCGGTTTAGCATAATTTAAAAAGTAGTTTATTAAGAAGTAGTTTATTTCGTGGATTTGTTGAGATTGTAAGCGAGTTTATCCGCGATCGCCGCCACCCAATTTTCATCTTGCTTAGTATAGCTACGCGGCACATTTGCACCTAACACCATGACTCCTTTTTCACCCAGAGGTTGCACAATTACGCCCTGTGTATTTTCAGGCAAATAGTCAAATTCAACTCGCCCAGGATAAAGCTCTAATTTGACCAAATAAATTGGCTTTTGAGTTTTCATCACTCGTGCCGCGATCGTGCCAATTGGATCAATATTTACGCGATCGCTCTTGCCCAAAACACCACGGCGGAGGATCGTTTTGCGATCGTAATAAATTACCACTACCTTCGTCACCGTATTAGTCAACAAGATATGCGTTGCCCAAGCAAGTTCAGTCTTGACCGCCTCGCTTAACGAGTCATCAATTTCTAACCCTTCTTCACCAACCAAAGTCACGGCATCAGGTATCTTCGGCTGAGCTTGTTGCCATAGCAACCCCACCAAAATCAAAACTGCACTCAACAAAACTCCCAGAGCATCAGCACGAGACTGACTGGTGGTGAGATTTGCCGTCATCATGCGATTAGCTAGTAGCGCCAATCCGCCCAATGTTCCCACCACAAGGGGCAAATATCGAATCATTAACTTTGTATCCCTGACTATCAGTGAGTTTCTCTTAAAACTAGCATTTCTTAAGTAGCTAGGCACAATTAAATATAAAACCCAAAATCTGTACTGCCCGCGTAGCGGGCGGTACAGATTTTGAATCTGGGTTTTTAATTATGTCGAGGTACTTAATAACCTGCTGCTTAGAATCTAGAAGCATTGGTCGTCCGCGTAGCGGACGACCAATGCTTTGGTTTTGGTTTTTCATCAAGCGTAGCTACTTAACTACTTGCGTAAAAAGCTCTGTTTTCTGGGTTTGACTTGCTATACAATTGCCATAGCAACAATATATGAATTAAGTATGGATACAGCAAGTCTCAATGCTCTGCTCAATAGTGGCGCGATTTTGCCAGAACTCATTGTCATTGGGACATTGGTACTTGTACTGATTGTCGATTTGATTGCATCGGGACGAAAGTCGGCAAATGTCTTGCCTTATATTGCGATCGCAGGTTTAGTCGCCGCCACTGCCGCCCTAGTCTGGCAATGGACGGGACTCGAAAATCCGATCGCTTTCCTTGGCAGTTTTAACAGTGACAAACTCAGCATTGTTTTTCGCGGCGTGATTGCCATATCGACTCTCCTAACGATTCTCGTCTCAATTCGTTATTTAGAACAGTCAGGCGTGGTCGTTGGTGAATATCTCGTAATTTTGCTCAGTGCGACTTTAGGAGCAATGTTCCTGACAGGTGCTGACGACATGGTAATGGTATTTGTCTCGCTAGAAACTCTGAGTATCTCGTCATACTTATTGTCGGGCTATACCAAGCGTGATCCTCGCTCTAACGAAGCTGCGCTCAAGTATTTATTAGTTGGTGCGGCAAGTTCGGCAATTTTCTTATACGGAATGTCTCTGCTTTATGGACTTTCTGGCGGCGAAACTTCACTAGCGGCGATCGCCTCAAAAATCACGGTTAGCAATACTGCACTAATCGTATCAATGGTATTTGTGATTGCAGGCGTTTCCTTTAAGCTCTCAGCTGTACCATTTCACCAATGGACACCAGATGTATATGAAGGCTCGCCCACACCTGTAGTTGCTTTCTTGTCAATTGGCTCAAAAGTGGCAGGTTTCGGACTTGCGCTGAGATTTTTAATTACTGTTTTCCCGATCGCTTCGCAGCAATGGCACTATGTGTTTGTGGTGCTAACAGTTTTGAGCATGGTCTTAGGAAATGTCGTGGCCATCGCCCAGACTAGCATCAAGCGGATGCTCGCCTATTCCTCGATTGGTCAGGCAGGATTTGTGATGCTTGGCATGGTGCTTGATTCCGAAGCAGGTTATGCCAGTATGATCTTTTACTTGATCTTGTACTTATTTATGAACATGGGCGCATTTGCTTGCGTGATCTTGTTTGCCTCCCGCACAGGCACTGATCAAATCAGCGAGTATAGTGGGCTCTATCAAAAAGACCCTTTGCTAACTTTAGCCCTAAGTGTCTGCTTGCTTTCACTGGGTGGTATCCCACCTCTCGCGGGTTTCTTTGGGAAGCTCTACATTTTTTGGGCAGGTTGGCAAGCGCAAGCCTATGGCTTAGTATTACTCGCTCTGGTCATGAGTGTAGTTTCGCTCTATTACTACATCCGTGTCGTCAAGATGATGGTTGTTAAAGAACCTCAAGAGATGTCGGAATCAATTCGTAACTATCCTGCAATCACATGGACGCAGGTTGGTATGAAGCCACTTCAAGCGGCGATCGTATTGACGCTAATATTTACAGTGATCGCGGGTATTGCCTCCAATCCTCTGTTTACGCTATCAAATCAAGCGGTGCAAGAAACTAAGTTTTTGCAAGCTAAAGCGAATAGTCCAAAATCAGTTGCAGTCCTAACAGCACCATAAAATCAAACTCAATAAAAAACAAAAAAGGGACGCATCGCGCCCCTTTTTTGTTTTTTATGTGGTTAAGAAAGTGCTTGCAGCGCCAGATAAAAGGTGGTGATTGATTTGGCATCGAGGCTAGTATCAGCACTTTGCGATCGCAACAAAGCTTCTATTTCTTCATTGTGTTACAACTCGAATCGTTTCGAGAGTATGGTCACTTGCACCATTAATTAGCCCGCCCGATCGCAAAATACATTGCAGCATTTCTACAACTTCACTCGTGATCTCTTCACCTATACAGAGAATGGGAATACCAGGTGGATAGGGACAGAGAGATTCGGCACTAATCTTACCGATCGCATCTTTCAGGATTAGGCGATCGCTTTTCGCAAAATAAGCTTGACGTGGCGTGAGTATTTGTTCAGGAATGGGGATCGGCTGAAATTGGAATTTTTGGTTCTGAGATTGAGAAGAAGGAAGTTGATGGAAAGCTTGCACTAAGCGATCAATATCAGACTGGATATTGCCGAGGCTGAGGATAAAAACTAACTGGCTGAGCGTGGGCATTTCGGCGACAACATCAAGCTTAGAGCTTAACCAGATATCGGCTTGAAAGCCAGTGATCCCGATGCGATCCACCATAACCGTCAGTCGCGTCAGATCGAGAGTGGGAACTTCTATTTGACTAAAAGCGAGAAGTCGATTTTCTAAGTTAGGAATTTGATTTAATTGCGATCGTGCGGCTTTGGCTAACTTCAGGGTTTCAGTCAATAGCTGCTTACCTGCGATCGCCATTTGTCGCCGCGCCACATCGAGCGACAGCAGCAATAGTAAATTAGGACTACTTGATTTTAATATTTGCAAAGCCCGATCAACTTGTGTCGGTGAAATGCGATCGCCTTGTAAATGTAAGATCGAAGACTGGGTAAGACTACCTGCAACTTTGTGAGTAGATTGCACCACGAGGTCAGCCCCTGCCTGTAGTGCTGAGATTGGTAGATCAGGATGAAATCCTAAATGCGCGCCGTGAGCGGCATCGACTAATAAGGGAATGTTGTGAGCATGAGCGACCGCCACAAGTTGCTCAATCTCACCACATACACCAAAATAGTTGGGACTAACTAACATCACCGCTTTTACATCTGGATGTTTTTGTAGATATAATTCCAGAGTTGCAGGACTCACTCCCAAATCCAAATCAAATTCGGGTAAGTATTCAGTTGGCAAATAGATCGGTATCGCTCCATTGAGAACTAATCCTGCGATCACGGCTTTGTGACAATTTCGTCCAATTAAAACCTTGTCGCCTTCTCTACAAGTCGCCAGCAGCATAGCCTGTATGCCACAAGTTGAGCCATTGGTCAGGAACCATGCGCGATCGCTCCCATATGCGTCAGCCGCCAGAGCTTCCGCTTCTGCAAGTGGCTCTTCTAGTTCGGGTAGTTCTGGCAAATCAAAGCGAAAAACTTGCTCGCCCATAAGTTGCCTAAATTCGCGATCAATACCTTGACCGCGCTTGTGACCTGGCATATAAAATACAGCGCGATCAATGTCTTGATATCGCCGCGCTGCGGCTAACAATGGGACTGAGTCTTGGTTCATCAAGTTTTTGGTATTATCGCGATCGCGAATATGGCAGGATTGATGTTACCGTAATCAACATTAATCCTGCTAATGCATATTTAAAATATTATTAGAATATTAGCTATAGCGATCGCCATAAACCTATGACTACATCATCTGACTTATTAGCCACTAATCTCAAAGATGCCTATCGTGTATGTGATGTGGTTCCACTTCAGGATGAGAAATTAGCTCGTTATTATGTAGATTTATCGGCAACACGCAAGACTAATGCACTTAGAGAGATTAGTTTAGTTTTAGAAGATCAAGAAGCCTCAGAATTTAGCACGATTTTATTTACGGGACATCGGGGCTGTGGCAAAAGTACAGAATTACGACAAATTCAAAACCAGTGGGCGGATGAATATAAGGTCATTTATGTTGATGCGATGCTGGAAACAGATATTAATGATGCTGAATATACCGATATTTATTTAATCGTGATTAAGTGGGTGGAATTTGAATTGCGGCGTAATGGATTGAGTTTTGATGCTGGATTGTTGGCAAGTTTTGAGCAATGGTTTAAAGAAATTACCAATGAAACTGTGGAATCTGTCGATAAATCGATCGCGATCGAGGGGGAAATTACTCTCAGTACAAAAAATCCATTGGAAGGAATTGTTGCAATTGCTCCGCCATTTCTAGCAAAGTTATTGGTGAAGTTGTTGGGACAGGTTAAGGCTTCTCATCAGGGCAAAAAGACGGTTCGACAAACTTTGCTCAAAGATGTTTCGCGGTTGAAAGCGGACATTAATCTATTGTTAGATGATGGACTTAAGAAATGGCAGCGCAAATTTCCTAAATGCAAAGGTTTTTTAATCATTTTTGATAATTTAGATCGCTCTCCTGTAAATGTGGCAAATCATTTGTTTTTTGACTATGCTGCACAACTCAAAGATTTACATTGCACGATTGTTTATACTGTACCAATTTCAGTAGTTTATTCTCCTAAAAACATTAATAATGCTTTTGCGAAATACAATATTATTCCGATGATCAATATTTACAAATATGATCCATTGGTCTCTAGTGAAAGTGATCTTGAGTATCACGATCAAGGCTTAGATGCAGTGATGAGCTTGATTGAAAAACGTGTTGATATTGATGCAATTTTTGAGTCGCGACAAGGTCTATTAGAGTTAGCAAAATATAGTGGTGGTCATGTACGACAGATGATGCAGATGGTGCGTGGAGCAATTCAAAATGCGAGGGCTAGTCGTGCGGATAAAGTGAGTACTGAACATATTACCTATGCGATTAATCAAGAGCAATTTAATTTTGAGCGGGTAATTCCTGATGAGCATTATCCTGTTTTGGCTAAGGTTTATTTAAGTAAAAATGCACCGAGAGATGAGATAGGTCAGGTGATGTTGTCAAATATTTCGGTGTTGGAATATAACGGTTTACATCGCTGGAATTATCTCAATCCTGTAGTAATTAGGAGCCGTTTGTTTAATAAAGCGTTGGCAGATTATCGGGCTAAGGAACCTAAAAGCTAAAGTTACAAAACATTTACGATATGAGTAAAAAGAATCGCTATGACCGAATCTGATCTCCCAACCGATGCCGAAAACATATCTAATTTAAAATCATCCAATGATCAGGCGATTCAAGGATTGCTGTCTTTGTTGGATTTGTCAGATGGGTTCACGATCGCTTTTGCGGAATGTAACTTTTGGCAGGACGGGGTAGCTTTGGTGGCGGCGTTGAATGAGCAGATCGAGAAAGATAGCGAGTGGGAGGAGTTGCAGCTTGTGGATTGGGAGTTTAATGAGCCAGAGTTGCGGTTGTTGCAGGAGTTGATGGCACGGTTGGAGGATTTGCAAATCGAGAAGGGTAAGAAGTTGGTGTTGGTGTTGCGGGGTTTGGAAAATGCGATCGCTGTGGTGGGTGACTATCCCAAATTTTTGGTAGATCTGAATTTTGTGCGCGATGGCTATATCAAAAATGTGCCGCATCCTGTAGTGTTTGTGTTGCCAGACTATGCAATTACTCGTTTTGCTCAGTTTGCGGCTGACTTTTGGGCATGGCGATCAGGGGTGTTTAGGTTTAAGACTTCGCAAGAAACTAAGGATTTTGCAGAAGCAAAAATCTTTGATTCGGGGCGCAATTATGGAAGTTATCTCAAGCCCGAAAAGCAA
>JANXUJ010000198.1 GCA_025356295.1 Cyanobacteriota bacterium | reverse complement strand
TCCAAAAAGAAAGCCTGCTCAGCAGGCTTTCTTTTTGGATTTTTTAAATAATTTCTTCAGAAATTTCTTCTATTGGTAAAGGCGATCGCAAAATTACGGTGTTTTGCAATTTACCGATACCTTCGATTTCTATATAAACGCGATCGCCTTCTTGCATCTGCCCCACCCCTTCAGGCGTACCCGTGAGAATCACATCTCCAGGTAATAAAGTCATAATCTGGCTGATATAAGAAACTATATATTCAGCCGAAAAGACCATCTCTTCGATCGCGGCTGACTGTAGTGGTTTTTTAACATCATTCATAAATGTTTGGAGCATCGCCGTGGGGCTGATCTCACGCACGATCCACGGTCCTAATGGACAAAATGTATCAAAACCTTTGCCCCTCGTCCATTGACTATCACTTCTTTGCAAATCTCTTGCGGTCACGTCATTGGCAATCGTATAGCCCCATATTGCTTCTATCGCTTCTTTTGGGGTGAGGTTAAAGCATTTCTTGCTAATGATTAAGGCAAGCTCACCCTCATATTCTACGCGTTGAGATTGAGGCGGCAGCGCGATTTCTGCTTCAGGAGCAATTAAAGTTGTGGTTGGTTTTAAAAATAAGATTGGCTCCTTCGGCACTTCTCCACCCATCTCGGCGGCATGTGCTGAATAGTTTTTACCAACGGCCACAATCTTAGTTGGTTCACAAGGATGTAAAAGCTGATATGTATCTGGAGCAAGTAGTTCGCCATTTGGCTCCCCTCCCAGCCAGGGCGCTGTGCTGAGTACCTGTACGGATTGATTTAACTCGAGCAGCCCGTAATAAACTTCTCCTGAGACAGTTTTTACGCGAACATAACGATCCGCCATAGCATCTTTATTTTTGTATCTAAATGTTAAACGACAGAGATAATGTAATGCTGCATCTCGGCAAGATAACGCAGTCTAGCAGACTTGATTATATAGCGATCGCAGTTCACTCTGGACTTTCTTTTACACTTTACTCAGTTAATTTGACTTAGGATTGCTACCAATTGCCAGCGTCTGACGGCAGCTTTTTCGGCAATCCTAACTTAATTATTTAAGAAGCATCTCTGACCATGAGTCTATCTACATTTATCCTGCTTTCGCTTGGAGTTGGAGTCGTCTTTGGAACTCTACTAAATACAACTTTTCCTGAAAATATCGAATTAATTAATCAAAATTTTTTAGTTCCAGTTGGGGAATTTTTTTTAAGACTAATTCAATTTGTTGTAGTTCCCATTGTTTTCTCTTCATTAATTATGGGCTTAACCAGAATTAAGAGTGCGGGTCAGGTTGGGCGCTATACAATCAAATTAATGTTGAGTTATCTAGTCACCAGTGCGATCGCTCTAGCGATCGGCATGGGAACAGCTTGGCTTTTGCAACCAGGTAGTGGTGTAGAAGGCTTCTCGATATCTCAGACAGTGGGCATCACTGAGCCGCCTTCTTTAATATCTTGGCTAGTTAGCCTAATTCCTGTAAATCCATTAGAAGCACTCAGTACTGGCAATCTATTACAAATCATTTTTTCAGCAGTTTTACTAGGGATTGGCATCCAACTTGCTGAAGATCAAGCTAAGCCATTTGTCCAGTTCATTGAAAGCGTTTACCATATTAGCGAGAAGACTCTATCTGTAATTTTGTACGTTGCACCTGTTGGGGTGTTTGCCTTGATGAGTTCTGTAATTGCCACACAAGGATTGGAACTCGTTGCCAAATTATTTCTCTATGTCTTGGGTTTGATGATTGCTTCTTCGATAATGATTGGATTTGATGTACTTATCCTTCTCATTCTCAAAGCTAATCCTATTAAGCTGCTGCGAAGTCTTTCAGAAGCGATCGCTTTAGCATTTGGAACAGCTAGCTCTAATGCAGCTTTGCCTGTGGTTTTGCAAAATATCCAAGAAAATTATGGCTTGCGTGAAGATATAGCCAGTTTTGCGATTCCTTTAGGTACTGCGCTCAAGCGTGATGGAGCTGCAATTTTACAAGGATTTAATGCATTATTTGTTACCCAAATTTATCAAATTCCTCTCACGCCTTCATTGTTAATGGCGATCGCGGTTAGTAGTTTGCTGGTTTCATTTAGTACTCCAGGAGTCCCTGGTTCAGCATTGATCACGATGGCAACTGTGCTATCGGCATCAGGTTTGCCACTCGAAGCGATCGCTCTAGTTGCGGGCATTGATAGGATCACCGATGGTTTAAAAACAGTAGTTAACATTATTGGTAATAGTACCAATGCGATCATTCTCAGTCGTTGGGAAGCAGGACAAATATCTGAAGTTGAGCCAGTACCTGCTCTAGAAGTCTAGAAAAAGTGTAAAAAAATCGCGATCGCTGATTACCAGATTTAAAGAATTAGGGTGTTAGTATCATTTATATACCCATATTTAAAAAGCTTTTTAAAAGTTTTATTTATGACTTTTCAACGTGCTAGCGGAATTTTGTTGCATCCAAGCTCCTTACCAAGCAAATTTGGAATTGGCGACTTAGGCGAGACTGCCTATCAGTTTATTGAGTTCTTATCGCGTAGTGGTCAAAAGCTCTGGCAAGTGCTGCCACTTGGTCCAACGGGTTATGGAAATTCGCCTTACATGAGCTTTAGTGCGATCGCGGGCAACCCTTATCTGATCAGTCCCGAATTGCTAGCTAAGCAATATATGCTGCAAGAGACCGACTGGGCGGATATTCCCAATTTTGATCAAGATCGGGTTGATTTTGCAGCGGTGATGCCCTGCAAGCGAAAATTGTTGGAGACTGCTTATGGTCGCTTTAAACAAGGCTATGTCGATCAAGACCCAAAACATCATCACGACCTGTATCTCATCCAAGAACAGTTTAAAAAGTTTTGCTATGAAGAAAGAGAATGGCTGGAAGACTATGTACTGTTCATGGCGCTCCATGAACAAAATCCTGCCATCATTTGGAATAATTGGGAAAGGGCGATCGCTAGACGTGAACCGCAAGCACTGCAACAAAAACGCGAAGAATTGCAAGATCAAATCGAATTTCAGCGATTTGTGCAGTTTATCTTTTTTGATCAATGGTTGAAGCTAAAACAATATGCCAACATGCGAGGCATTAAGATCATTGGCGATATCCCAATTTATGTATCTCACAACAGTGCTGATGTCTGGGCAAGTCCTAATAACTTTGCCCTCGATCCTGAGACCTATGAAGTCACCTTTATGGCAGGAGTTCCGCCCGACTACTTTAGTGCCACAGGGCAGCTATGGGGCAATCCTGTATATAACTGGGACTATCTCAAAAAAACTGACTTTGCATGGTGGATTGATCGTTTTCGATTTTTAGACCGCTATGTTGATATCATTCGCATCGATCACTTTCGAGGCTTTGAGTCATTTTGGCAAGTCCCCGCAGGTGAAAAGACGGCGGAGAAAGGTGAGTGGGAACTTGCACTAGGACATGAATTGTTTACTAAGCTCAATGAAGTAATGGGCGACTTGCCGATTTTGGCTGAAGACCTCGGTGTAATTACCGATGAAGTTGTGAAGTTACGCGATGATTTTGAGTTTCCTGGGATGCAGATATTGCTATTTGGATTTGCGGGTGACTCTCACAATTTTCATTTACCTCACAACTACCTACATAACAGTGTTGTTTATACAGGAACCCATGACAATGACACAGCAGTTGGTTGGTGGCAAGGATCAAGCAATCAAGAAAAGCAATTGTTCTATAAATATATAGTTGGCTTCGCCGCAGGTGAGCCGATTAACTGGGTATTAATCCGTATGGCGATGGCTTCGGTGTCAGTAATGGCGATCGTTCCTTTGCAAGATGTACTCGGTCTCGACAACAGCGCCAGAATGAATATACCTGGCACTGCTACAGGCAATTGGGGCTGGCGTTATAGCGATCCTAATTTGCTTAGTCAAGCCCTCAGTGATGACCTCCTCGAAGTTACACAAATGTATAGTCGCTAAAAATTAGAGAGAATGCTTTGCTATCTCTAATTTTTAGGTTTCATGCTTGAGAAACTTGACACAAAATTTGATATGGCAATATATATTTAGACATCAGTTAATTCAATTTCTCAAACGATCACGTCATCGAACGACTTCGGAGCGACCGACCGACACCGGTGGGTGATGGTGCGAGTTCGTACCAGCGGGGTTGAAGGTTCGGCAGTGGTCACGTTCTCGTACTCCGTCATGCTTTAC
>JANXUJ010000185.1 GCA_025356295.1 Cyanobacteriota bacterium | reverse complement strand
CAAGCTTCTCGGTTTTATTTGAGTTTAAGCGATTAATTTCTTCGCTGATTCTATCTGGCTTCTGACTTGATCCAAGCCAGTACCACCGTAGCTATTGCGAACCTTCACGACCTGTGCAGGAGCGATTGCCTCGATGATATTAGCCTCAAATTGAGGATGAAAAGTCTGCCAACGCTCGATCGATAAATCCTTAAGCAAGATTCCTTCGCTAGTGCAGGTTTTGACCAGCTTGCCAACCAGTTGATAAGCCTCACGGAAAGGAACCCCTTTTGCCGCGAGATAATCAGCGACATCGGTAGCATTAGAGAAGTCCTCGGCAACCGCTTCTGCGAGACGCTTGGGCTGAAATTCGATGCCCTCATCAATCAAAATTGTCATGGCTTCTAAACAGGCGCGAATCGTCACCACGGCATCAAAGATTCCTTCTTTGTCCTCTTGCATATCTTTGTTATAGGCCAGAGGCAAGCCCTTAATGATCGTTAGTAAACCTTGCAAATGTCCAAACACTCGCCCTGTTTTGCCACGGACTAATTCAGGCACATCAGGATTTTTCTTTTGGGGCATGATGCTGGAGCCTGTACTGACGCGATCGCTAAGTTTCACAAAACTAAATTCTTGTGATGACCACAAAATCACCTCTTCTGACAAGCGACTGAGATGTACCATGATCAAACTCGCCGCACCAAGAAACTCCACGGCAAAGTCGCGATCAGATACACCATCGAGACTATTGCGACCAACTGAACCAAAACCCAATAGTTCGGCTGTGTAATGGCGATCGATCGGGTGGGGCGTACCTGCCAAAGCGCCTGAACCGAGGGGGCAAACATTGACCCGCGCATAAATCTCATCTAGGCGAGTCCAGTCACGCTGCGCCATCTCAAAATATGCCAAGAGATGATGGGCGAGGCTAATCGGCTGGGCGCGTTGTAGATGCGTATACCCAGGGATAAATGTCTCGATATGCTGCTCAGCTTTATTTACAAGAGTTTGCTGCCAAGTTCGTAAATCAGTTTGGATTTTACGAATCTGATCCCGCAAATATAGACGAACATCGGTGGCGACTTGATCATTACGCGATCGCGCAGTATGGACTTTCTTGCCGACATCGCCAATCAACTCCGTGAGACGGCGCTCCACTGCAAAATGCACATCTTCCGCATCGATCCCCGGATTAAAATTTCCAGCGCGATATTCTTGGCGGATTTGCTCCAATCCATTGACAAGCATTTCCCCTTCTTCGGCACTAATAATCCCCACTTTTGCCAACATACGCGAGTGCGCTTGTGAGCCTGTGATGTCATATTCAATTAAATTAATGTCAAAACTAATACTGGCATTAAATCTCGCGATCGCAGGATGCAGCGCTGTCTCGAAACGCTGACTCCAAGGTTGGGGGGCTGTGGGCTGGCTCATAATTTGCTGTCTGCTATGATGTCTAGTACAAATTAAAGCATTAAATCTGTTTATGGCGGCTCCAACTAAGACGGCTTCAACTTTAGCGCTTGTAACGCCAGTCAAGGGTCATGTTCAGGTTTTTATTGCGCCGCATCGCAATCTTTATGCTGACATCATCGCTCAAGGGTTGCGGGTTGCGGGTCAAGGTACACAAGTATTACTAGCGCAACTTTTTCAAACAGGGATTAATCAAGGCTTGAGACATCCTCGCCGACTGGTGGAAAATCTCGAATGGTTACGTTGTGACGCACAACGTGATCTATCAGGTGATCTATCAAAAGACGATATCGAGCTAACTGATACCGAAAAGTCGGCAGTGCTAGAACTATGGGACTATGCCAAAGTCACGATTAAGTCGGCTCGGGCTGGTTTAGTTATCCTCGATGAAGCAAATTTGCTGGTGGCGCGATCGCTGATTACTGAAGATGAATTGTTGCAAGTACTAGAAATGCGATCGCCTAAAGTGAATATTATTTTGACAGGTGCTTTCATGACTGAGCGTATTTGCGATTACGCGGATCAAGTCACACATCGCCGAAATTAAATTGCTAGGGTCATCTGTGCGATGATTGTTGTAATAATTTTGTTGTTAGGTTTTGTTGACTGTGAATACCGTCCGTACTGTTTCTGATACCAAAAAAGATTTTTATCTAGCTTTCCCCAAGCCAGTCAATCAAGTCTATCGGCGGGTTGTGGACGAGCTTTTGGTGGAAATCCATTTGCTAAAAGTCAATCAAACATTTGTTTATGACTCAATTTTTGCACTCGGTGTGGTCACAACTTTTGAGCGCTTTACGATTGGTTACAAGCCTGAAACCGATCGCTTTGCTGTATTTCACGCATTATGCTCAGCGCTTCAGTTTGAGCCTGATCGCATCCGTCAAGATGCAGCGACCCTAAGTGATCTTGCTATGCGATCGCCTGATCAAGTCAAAAACTTACTGACCAATCTTGATGATGGAACTAACCTTGAGCCGCTTTCGGGGCAGTTAAAAACAATCGTTACCAAAGAAAACTTTAAATATAGCCGCTTGTTAGGGGTCGGGCTGTATGCATTGCTAGAAATTAGTGATCCTGACACGATCGCTGATAACACTAAGCGTGAGGCAGCCGTAAAGCTAGTGGGTGAGACGCTAAAGTTTGGGAGCGATCGCCTAGTCAAAGATATCGATCTCTATCGTTCAAATCTCGACAAGATCGAGCAAGCACGTCTGATGATCGCGGACATGGTAGAAGCTGAGCGTAAAAAACGCGCTCAAAAAGAATCTGCATTAACAAGCGTAATTGCGGAATCAACAGCCGAATCAAAAAGTGATTCTTGATATAAAAACCAAAACAAAAAGCGGCGCGATGCGCCGCTTTTTGTTTTGGTTTTTATAAGTCGTAAGCCTGTTGTCCCTAATTCAGAGGTAGTCTAGCGCAAGTGCGGCGATCAGCCATTAGGGAATCGTCCCACGGTGGCGGAGTCACTCGTGCGATCGCGCCCAAAACTAACCGCAGCCACACCAACGCAACTATCGGTTATCTCTTTGGTAATCTCAGTCATCAATAACTGGCAGGGAAAATGTACGCATTTGCTGAGTTAGCAGGTTTGTTTTGATGTATAGAACTGCCGATAACTCTAGTTCTAAGGCAACCAGTCTAGAGACTGCACAATTTTTGTAAACTCATTGGGAGTCATATGGGCTTCTGTACTACAGGTAATCGGGGGGCTGATCCGATTAGCTTTACCCTCAAGGGTTGCTACTGCATAAAAGGGGGATTTACCTGCGGGGAAAGTCCATAGACGCTTTTGGGGAGTATTGGCGATCGCCGTCGTTATCGGCTCACTTATAGCACCATTAGAAATATCAATATTGACATCCTTTCAGAGGTTAAGATAAGCGGCGCTTTACGCCGCCTATCTTAACCTCTAGATCACTACTCATATTTATTATTTACGGATAGCAGAAAATATATTTTTATTTGATTTTGTATTGACAATCCCAAATATCGGCGTGGGGTCTAAACCTGTAATCACATGAAAATGCGTAGGGGAAATGTTTGGCGCGATCGCTCTATTTTCCCATGACTTTAAAAGCTGATGCGATCGCTCTAAAAATGCAACGCCACGAATGAGAGGTGTAATTTGCCAACCTTCAATCAAAATTTCAACAAGAGCTAACTCAATTTGTGGAGGTGCGTAGGCTTGTAGTAAATCTTCTAAATATTCATCAAAATATTCATCATCACAGCCAGCTAACTGATAGCTATCGACGATGTACTTTACTCTTTGGCGGCTAATTTGTTCCCATATTTCCATAACGCTCTCGGTCTTTGTTGGTTATACCATGCCAATTGAAGACTAAATTTCTGTTAGATAATACATTATTATGATAATTATATAGAAATTAGTATAGCTGGATCACAAAGATTCTTACAAACTAAAATGATTCCTCAGAAATTACGCTTAAAAAATTTCTTGAGCTATCAACAATTAGCCTTAGATTTTAGTGGGCTGCATGTTGCGTGTATTTGTGGTGCAAATGGGGCTGGGAAGTCTTCGTTATTAGAAGCGATTACTTGGGCGATTTGGGGTGCAAGCCGTGCTGCGAGCGAAGATGATGTGATCCATGTTGGCTCAAAAGAAACGCAGGTGGACTTCACATTTATCGCTGCGGGCGAAATATATCGAGTAATCCGAACTCGATCGCGTAATAGTTCAACTTCTTTAGAATTTCAGGTACAGAGCGAAGGAAAATTTAAATCTCTAACTGAGCGAAAGGTGCGATCAACGCAGCAGACTATCGTTTCGCACCTAAAAATGGACTATGAAACCTTTGTCAATTCGGCATATTTGCGTCAAGGTCGTGCTGATGAATTTATGCTGAAACGTCCTAGTGATCGCAAGCAAATTCTTGCCGAGATGCTGTCGTTGTCGCAGTATGACGAATTGTCAGAACGGGCGAAAGATATTGCTCGTAATAGTAAAGCCGAGTCTATAGTTTTAGAGAATCTGCTGGTGCATTTACGCACAAATATTCTGGCAGGAGAAGCGATCGCTCCGCAGTTAGAATCTTTGCGATCGCAGTTAACCGAGTTGCAAGCATGGGAAAGTCGCGATCGCCATCGATTGCAAGTTGTGGAAGAGACTCAGAAAGCCTGTCAAACACTCACGCAGCAACTAACTTGGCAACAACAACAACAAACTTCGCTCACGGCAAACCTCGCTCAATCAGCCCGACAACTAGCAGGTCAGCAAAAACAATTGCAACAACTGGAAGCTCATTTAGAAAAGCGATCGCAGATTATTCAAGATCATGATCGCTATCAATTACTATCTGCTCAAGAGGCGGAACTAGAGCGTAAGTCTCCGAAATATCAACAACTGAGCGATCGCCGAGGCGAATTTAGTCATAAGCTCGCGAGTTTACAAAGTGACCTCAAGGGACAGCTAAGGGCTTACCAAGCGCAATTAGAAGCTCTAGCCCAGCAGCAGAGCGATTTGCAAACGGTTCTCAAGCGCGCAGCAGAAATCGAAGCAGCGATCGCGCAACTACATCAGGCGAGAGCGATCCTCCAAGAATTTGATCGCCTTCATGGTCAATCCACGCCTCTAACTCATCGCCATCAAGTTCTACAACACCAATTAGAACGTGAAGCGACTAAACTTTCGGCAAAACTGGATGAATTAATTACTAAAAGAGAACAATTACATTTACAAGTTCAAAAGCAAGAACAATTACTTAGTCATGCTCAGGAGCTAGATCGACAAATTGTGATGTTGCAGAAAAAACAAGTTTATCAACAACGGGTTCACGAAAAGGGATTAGAACGCCGCGACTTTTTAGAACGATTAAAAACGCGGCTTGCTGATAGTGAAGCTGCGTTTAATAAATTAGAATCAAAAATGCGCCAGTTAACTGTGCCGAATGCACCTTGTCCATTATGCGATCGCCCTCTAGATGATGCTCATTGGCAACTAGTACAGAAAAAGCACAAGCAAGAATCTCGTGATTTACAAGCCGAAATTTGGGTGGTGAAGGAACAACAGGCAGCTTCTAATTGTGAAATCCAAGTTTTGCGCGAAGAATATCGCAGTCTGACGAAAGAACTTGCACCGCTTAATGATTTGATCCAGCGTAAAGGGACTTTGCAAGAACGATTAAAAGCGATTGCCGAAGCACAGCAAAAATTAGTTCTAATTGATACTGAGATTACAGAATTGCGCGATCGCCTCCAATCTCAAAATTACAGTCGTGAAGCATGGGAAGAGATGGAACTTATTGATAAGAACATTAAAAAATTTGCCTATGACGAAAAAAATCATGCTCTGGCGCGCGGAGATGTTGAGCGCTGGCGCTGGGCTGATGTCAAGCAATCAGAACTCAAAAATGCTCAGCGTCAAGCCGATAACTTTGCTCTAAAAATCCCTGATCTGCAAACTAAGACAAACCAACTCCAAGATCGCTTAACCAAAAATCTCATTGATTTAGAAGTACAGCATGAACTCGAACAATGCGATCGCGCGCTCACTCAACTAGCCTATGACCCCGATCGTCATCAACAACTGCGTACTCAAAAACAAGAACTAACGCGATCGCTGCTGCAATATCAAGAACTTACTCGCTCTGAACAGGAATATCCCGAACTACAACAACAAGTACAGCATCTCCAACAAATTCAGCGCGATCGCCAGAGCGAAATGCAAACTATTACCGCGCACATTGCTCAACTACAAGCACAATCTCAAAATCTAGATGGCGATCATCAGCAAGAAATCCAATCTCTACGGCAGAATCTGCAAAATTGGCGATCGCAAATGGATAGCTTATTAGCTCAAATCGGTAGCCTTCAGCAATCACAACAGCAACTAGAGCAAAGCCGCGATCGCGAACAAGAAACCCTCTCTCAAATCGAACTAGCGCGTCACCGTCAACGTATTCACACAGAGCTACATCAAGCCTTTGGTAAAAACGGTATTCAAGCCTTAATGCTAGAAAATGTATTACCTCAAATCGAAATTGAAGCCAACAAAATTCTTGCCCAACTTAGCGATCGCCAATTAAATGTCCGATTTATCACTCAAAAATCGGGCAAAAAATGCGATCGCTTAATCGAAACCCTTGACATTGAAATTGCTGACACCAGAGGCACAAGACCCTATGAAACCTATTCGGGCGGCGAAGCTTTTCGGATTAACTTTGCAGTGCGTCTAGCGCTTTCCCGTGTCATCGCTCAGCGTAAAGGTAGCACTTTGCAAACTCTAATTATCGATGAAGGATTCGGCAGTCAAGATCAATTAGGATGCGATCGCCTTGTCAGTGCTATTAATGCGATCGCCCCTGATTTTGAATGCATTTTGGTAATTACGCATATGCCACAAATGAAAGAAGCATTTAACATGCTAATTGAAGTATCGAAGAGTGAGGAAGGCTCAACTGTGCAGCTAGTTGGTTAGGCATCAAACATGATATTTAGCTGATAATAACGTTGAACGTTTGGACAACTTGATTAACAAAATCCTCTGGCAAAATTTCTCCTGTTGTTTTCCACCACCGCTGATTGAGATCAAGCGTTCTTATTTGTTCGGCAATAACTGAACCCTGAATTTTAAAACCTTGGGGAATGGAAATCATCATTTTGATTTCAGCTTTAATCGTGCTGGTAATGGGATGGACTATTACAATCCCCTGACGTTTTTGGTTATATTGCGTATGGCTGATTACCAAACAGGGACGAGCATTTCCTGACTGTTCTCTTCCTTGAGTTGGGTTAAGATTAATCCTGATAATTTCACCTCTTTGGATATTCATAGAAGTTCGCGCCCTAATGGTTCACTTTCAGTAAATTCCATTACATCATCAGGATATGTAAAGTTATTGGGAATAGTAGATATTAGGTCATTAAGGGTTAGTTTTTGATGCTGTGCGTTTATATCTGAGCTTTTGACCGCTATATTGGGAGCAGCCTTCACTGGGGCATAAGTTTGTTGCAAGAAGGCGATGAAGTTAAGGGCTTGGCGCTGAGCCTCTGGGGGAAGAGTGGCAAAGGTTTGGATGAGTTCTTCTTGGGTGGCGATCATAAATTCAATCTCCTATTTGTTCAATTTTATCGCGAGAGTTGTTATACCATGCTGGATTTTCATGATTCCAAGAGGTAGGGGTAAAGCATTCCCGCAGAGATTTATAAATTTTCAGGTTCTCTCGATTTGGGAATGCTTTACCCTCAATCTCGTAACGCAGGGACAATTTATCGGTGAAGGCGGAGAGGGTTTTACATTCCCAAATTGAGATTGTGGTGGAAGTATAAAAATATTGGCGCAAATGCAAAACCCCTACGGGCATATTTTCGTAATCATTCGGGGCTTACTTCTATTTCTCCAATTGAGCAATTTGATTTAACACATAGCGATATGCATCGATTTTATTTTCTTGTTTGTAAAGTTTTGCTGCTTCACGAAATGAGGCTATTGCTTCTTGTTTGTTCTCAGTGCCATAAATAATACCGAGATTTAAGTAGGCATCAACATATTTAGGATCAATTGACATCACTTTTTTGAAATCAGAGATTGCTCCCTGCTTATCTCCTAACTCTCTTTTAGTTATAGCAAGGTTTTTGTAAAAATTAGCATTCTTTGGCTGAAGTTCAACAGCTTTACTGTAGTCAGACAATGCTCCCTGCTTATCTCCTAGCCTGTATTTTGTAGTTCCATGCCCAGCATAAGCAGCATCTAAAGAACCAGAATTAAGTTCTATTGCTTTGTTATGGTCAGACAATGCCCCTTGATTGTCTCCTAATGCACTCTTTACCCTTCTACGCATAGAATAAGCATCCATCCTAAACGCAAACCAATCCAACTTGAAGCCAATAAAATTAGAAATCCATGTTGCGGACTAAAAGACTTCAAAGCACTTTTGGTCTTACTCCAATTTGTACTCCACCAGATGCAATAGGTGTCAATTTCCTCAAACACATCCCCAACCTGCACAATATTTGGATGGTTGTAAGTGGAAAGTTGTTTAAGCTTTTCTCCTTCATTCTTGAGCGCCGTTACTAACTTACGATAGTCAGGATAGTTCTTGAATTTTTCTAAGGGTGTTTTAATCACGACAACGCGATCAATCTGCACAAACTTGGCTTTGTAAACCGTGCCAAAACTCCCATCCCCCAAAACTCCCATCCCCCAAAACATCTGTAATTTCATACTTTCCGCCTTGCAACTGATCGCCAACTTTCCAACCCATTTCTTTCCCTGACTGCAACACAAGTTACGATACTGAATAAACTGAAGTGATGAAATTATAGCGATTTATTGCTTGTATGGCTATTGCCAAAACTAATTAGTATGCGATCGCCTTGTCAGTGCTATTAATGCGATCGCCCCTGATTTTGAATGCATTTTGGTAATTACGCATATGCCACAAATGAAAGAAGTATTTAATATGCTGATTGAAATATCGAAGAGTGAGGAAGTGTCAACTGTGCAATTAATTGGTTAAGTTAAAATCCAGAAATACCAGAGGTTACAAAGCATGATCTCTCATTTCTAGGCGTTAATTTAACTAGAAATAATCCAAGTAATTAAATATAAATAATAGTTAGCTGTAAAAATAAAAATAAATAATTTATTAAATAGTTTATAAATTTAATTAAAAAAGTTGACTAATAGCACAACTATCTTAGATACTTAGTTTACAAATACTAAATATAAACTGTTAGAAACAAATGGCAAAAACTAAACAGCCAATTCAACTCTCTGGCGATGCATTGTTACAGAAAGTTAAAGAACTAGAGCATCTCTCGAAAGAAGAAAAAGCTAAAGCTTGCGGATATGCAACTGTCACAAAAAACAATCAAGCTCGCGTCAACTTGATGAAGTTTTATAATGCCTTAATGGCAGCTGATGGAGTTGAGCTTGAAGCAAAAGGTACTGGCAAAGGTGGACGCAGTGCTAGTTATCGCGTCAGTGTTCAAAAAAATGGCAATCTACTAATTGGTTCAGCCTATACCCAACTCATGGGTCTACATGCGGGTGACGAGTTAGAAATTCGACTCGGACGCAAACATATTCATCTGCGACAAGTCGGTGCAGATGATGATGAATAAATTTTAAGACATAAAAATAAGAGCTTACAAACTAAGCTTTTATTTTTATGTCTTAAATTAAAATTTTTCCGCTCTCCACTTGAAAAATTCGGGCAGAATTTAGCCACTGAGCATCAAATGAACCAAGATGAGTTGTCGTAATTATTGTTTGAACGCGATCGCCGATTGCATTGAGTAGATGATCTTGACGTTGGAGATCGAGTTCTGCCAATACATCATCTAATAATAATAATGGCGGCTCACCGATTACTGACTCAAGCAACTCTAACTCAGCTAATTTAAGCGCTAGTACCAAAGTTCGTTGTTGTCCTTGCGAGCCATACTCACGCGCAGGAGTATTATTAATCATCAGCGCCACTTCATCACGATGTGGTCCCACCAGACTCGTACCTTGATGTTGCTCAATGCTCGCCTTTTGGGAAATTGCCTCAAAAAAAGCTTGATGAATATTCTCAACTGTATCCATAGGCGAGAAAGAGAATTTGGGAACATAAGTAATTTCTAAATACTCACTACCGCCGCTAATCGCTTGATGCCAATGTCGCGCGATGGGAGTTAGACGCTGCAATAAACGCGATCGCCTTCTGATTAAACGTGTTCCTGCGGTGACAAGTTGAGCATCCCAGAGCGCCATTTGTTGCGACTCATATTGGATAATCCCTTGTTTGATTGACTTTAGCAGTGCATTTCGCTGTCGTAAAACTTGATTATATTGTTGTAAAAGATTGATATAAATCGGCTCTAGTTGAATCAACACCGTATCTAACCAGTTGCGCCGACTTTCGGGGCTGCCACGCACTAAGTCCAAATCTAGACTAGAAAACATCACGGCATTGATATTTCCCAGAAAATCGAGATGCCGCGCTTGATTTACCCCATTTACGTTCAATGTGCGCTTGCCACTTACCCGCATCCGCATGACCAGTTCTACTGGGTAGCTCTCAACTGATCGTGATCGCTGAGAGATGGCTTGGATTTCGGCGATCGCTTCACCATTTCGTACCAAGTCGCGATCTTTGCTAACACGGTGCGATCGCAGAGTTGCAAGTAGCAAGACTGCTTCGAGCAAGTTGGATTTACCCTGAGCATTGTTACCCACGATCACCGTCTTGGGAGCCGTGAAGCTAACTTCTTGATCGATATAATTGCGAAACTGCTTGATGTGGAGAGATTTAAGATACATTCATGTTCGGCTTTAGTGAGTTTGCAGGACAAGCCGCGATAAACTGAGTAGCTATCTAGTTATCTAATAGTTCAGAATAAATAAATTATGTCGCTAACGCCTGCTTTATTTGGTCAACTCGCACAAGGAATGGGCATATTTGTATTAGCTTGCGCCTTAGTTACAGGATTGGCGATCGCCTTTAAATGGAGTTGGCGCTACCGCATGGTGGGCGCAACCCTATTTTCGGTCGTATTGGTTGTGGGGCTTTTTTCGCTCAGCTTCGAGCCAATTACGCGCTCATCGGTACAAGGTTCTGTTCCATTTAAGCTTGTTTACGATCGCTTTGGTCCACAAGCCACAATTGCCGTTGCACCAACTATCACGCCTAAAGAACTTAACTCCACCTTGCAACAAGCCAGCAGCAACTTATTTTCATCTGGACGCAATAGTCAAGGTCAAGCCCAACTTACGATTTATGCTAGGACTGTTGTTCATTTAAAAGAAGGCTTATCTAAACCATTATATCTGGGCCGGGTAAAGCGATCGCTCAGCTTACGAAATGACCCAAATATAGAAATTGAAGTTTTTGAGGATAAATTTGCTCAACTTCCAGAAAATTTAATCAAAAAATAAAAATAATACATATAAATAGTAATCTTCCAGTAATTGACTCTCTCAGCGAATAACGCGACTAAACCAAAATCTGTACCGCCCGCGTAGCGGGCGGTACAGATTTTGGGCTTTTATATTTAATCGTGCCTAGCTACTTATTATTTTTGTAAACTCAAACAAGAAAACGAAGGACTTTTCTTCCTTCGTTT
>JANXUJ010000155.1 GCA_025356295.1 Cyanobacteriota bacterium | reverse complement strand
GCTACGCGGGCGACCATGCTTCTGGGGATTATGACTTACGTTGTTTGAAAGATCGTCTCAATCGCTTTGACATCAAGAGGTCGAAATAAGAAAAATCCTTGTCCATCGCCTTTTTCACTGAGCAAATTTTGTAAATAACTTAACTGGTCTAAGTTCTCAATACCTTCAGCAACAATATGAGCATTAACACTTTGAGCTAAGGATACAATCGCTTGAAGAATTTCCCTACCATTTGTCTCGGAATTAATGTTGTTTACAAAAGAGCGATCAATCTTCAAACCATCAAAAGGGAATTTATGTAAGTATGCAAGAGAAGAGTAGCCTGTACCGAAGTCGTCAATATAGATTTGAATACCAGCTTGTCGCATCTTGTTAAGGATAACTGCTGCTGAATTTGGATTTTCCATAATTGAACTTTCAGTTAGTTCTATTTTAAGATATTTTGGTTCCAAATCAACTTGAGTCAAGATATTGAGACACTTCTCAAGTACGTTATCCTGGGCTAGCTGCTTAGGAGATAGGTTGACACTGACTGTAATATTTTTAGCTCTATCAAAGCGTTGATGCCAAGACTTGATCTGGAGGCAAGCCTCTCGCATAACCCAATCACCAATGGGGATGATCAGTCCTGTTTCTTCAGCAAGCGGAATAAAAGCTGTTGGTGATACCAAACCACGCTCTGGATGTTGCCAGCGAATTAGTGCTTCTAATCCGACAATTTGCATATCATGAAGAGAGAGAATTGGTTGATAGTAAATCAAAAATTCTTGATTGTCTTGGTTATTATGAGATTGGGTGAGGGTGACTGCTTTCCGTAAATCTTTTTCTAGTTGTAATCTCTGGAGGACACGCTCTCGCATTGAGATGTCAAATATCTTACTATCTAAATTACCGCGCTTTTGAGCATAAAACATAGCTGTGTCGGCATCTCTCAAGATAGTTTCAGGAGAAACTATATCGAGAGATGTAGGGTCATAGATGTTATCAATTTGATGGAACTTAATCCCAATATTGACAGCGATCGCAATATCATTTCCTGCGATCAAAAATGGTTCTTGCAGACTTTTTTGAATGCGGTCAGCTATATCGATGGCGGTCTGCTGATTTGCTAAATTTTCTAGCAATATAACAAACTCAGCGCCACCAAAACGGGCTATTGATAATATAACTGAACCATAAATCGGAGTAAAATTTCTTAATTTTTGTGAGACTTCAACTAATAGTAGATTACCAATTGGATGACCAAAGGTATCATTAACAATCTTAAATCGGTCTAGATTAATCCATAAAACTGCCAAAAGATTGTGAGTAGATATATCTTGCTGATTAAGCAGATTTTGCAATCGACTTTCAATTAGCGTGCGGTTAAATAATCCCGTCAAACGGTCATGAGTGAATTCATACTTGATCTGAGCATCAGCAATATGCAGCGATCGCTGCATTTGAAAACGTTCCTGAACAGCGATCGCGAATCCTGTTAATAAAAACATCAAAATAGGCACAGCGATCGCCAGCCAATAATTGATGCTAAAAGCCACAAAAGCGATCGCTAGCCATAATGCTGATAGCACAAAGGCACTAATGCTCCCAATCCACAAATTTCGTCTTGGCAAGATCAAGCCAATAAACAAACTACCCAACAAAGCAAAGCTCCAAACATCCTGACTTTTTGCAATCGTAAGAGAACTTTTCTGTAATAGATTTTGTAAAGCCATTGCTTGCAAATGAACTCCACTAGCTGGAGGATTTCGATCAAATGGAGTGACTAAATTATCAATTCCTGATGCAGTCACCCCAACCAATACAATTTTATTGCGAAAAGCTGATGTAGAAATTTTGCCGTCAACGACATCAATAAAAGAGAAATGAGGGATATCTTTTATTCTCTTTGTCCAGTTAATTAACAAAGGCTGTTTCAAATCGGGTAAAGGCGCGAGCGGTGCAGTCGTCAACTCATAGGTTTGGAAAAGCGCTACGCTCAAGGATGGGATATCCTCAATTTGTAAATCAATTTGATGGACAATGCCATCAATATCTTCACGTTTGAGAACATGTCCGATTGCCACACTGACATTATTCATAGTTGCTATAGGTAAGAGAGGCTGTCCCGAACGATCCCAAGCCATTGCTAGGACTACCCGTTGATATTGCTGAATCGCTTTCGCCAGTTGATCATCAGCGGGAGTTGCCTCTGACCATAAAATATCAAAACCAATAACCCCTGCTTCTGCTTGGTTTAGTTTTTGTAAAAGCGGTATGTAGAGATCGCGAGTCCATGGAAATCTGCCAATTTTACTGATACTTACATCATCGATGGCAACAATTACTACCCGCTGATCCCAATCGCGATCGCCGCGCCAGTTTGTAAAATTGTTATAAGCCCAAAATTCGATTGGTTGTAAAAACCCGAAGTAAGCGATCGGAATAATCGCGATCATGGCGACAGTTGTCGGTAGCGATCGCCAGATTAAACTATTTAAGTGCGATCGCTTTCCTTCCGTACCAAAATTTGCAAAAAATCTTAGAAGTAGCCGAGAAATAAACTTAAAGGATGGGAATCTCATAGGTTTGTACTTTTCCCTGGGGGGTTTCCACCTTTACATTCACTTTTAGACTTGAGGGGATTACCCGCAGTTGGATAAAAAACTTGCCATTGCGATCTAGAGACTGTTCTATTCCGTCTACCTTAACAGTATTAAAGAGGTTAGTGTAACCTACCAGCAAAATAGAACGACCAGCACCTGATATTTGTCTATCAATTGAGTATTTCAGACTTGTGTTGTCATTAATAAGTACCGATCGAGAAGGTGGCTCACCCACAATCGTTATACTCTGTAGCCCTGCACCAACCAATTCGGTACGGTTTTGAGCGCTGCTTGCCACTTTACCCTCAAGGGTGGTGATCGCCATATTGCCATTGCGATAAGTTGTCACAATATACTTAGTACCGCGCACACCACTTATACCCGCAGGGGTTTGGATATTAAGCTGAGAGCCGCGATTGGTAAATTTACGAATTTGCAATCTTGCCTTGCCACGCGGCAAAACCAAGTTTGTAATTCGCCCATTGTCAGCTGTGATCCGAAAAGATTGAATTTTGATAGTTGTATTTTCGGAGACATAAATCGAACCGACAGATGTATCTACGCTCAAAACCGCTGTGCTATTCTCCCCCGTTGAAATTTCATCACTTACCGACTGCAAGCGATCGCCCACCCTAGCAGGACGGTCAGCATAGTTATATAAGTTTTTATATTTGACATTTCCTGTTATTTTTTCAATCTTTAAATATTGATCAGCACGAACCTGAATCCCCCCTTGAGCCTTAACTTGATGATTTTGAAATAGTGGTGCAATCCCTGATATATCAAGCAGCACACTAAAAACACTAACAACTAATAAGTTGAGAATTTTATATTTTTTTGGCTTTCGTAGCATTTTAAACGAGTGTTTTCAAGTATTTTTTCTATAATAAACCGCATCGGCTTAATAATACTAAGATTGCAGCGCTACGATCTATCTAGATTCTTAGATAATATTGCTTAATTCTGCTAAAAAACTGCGTAAACGGCGTGAAATCAATTCTCGATTTCCCATTCTCCGCCCCAGTTCTTTTTCTAAGGCTCCAACAGGGGTTAGGTTTTGAGGCGCACGCGGATCGCGAGTCGGATGTGATGCATAGTAAGGAATTAAATATGTACTTTGATCAGCGATCGCCTTCGCCCGCTCAAGTGGAACAATTGCATCAAGATCGATGCGAATAATGCCATGCAAGTCGTGATAGCCTAAACGCTTGTAGTTTAAGTCGTTACTACCCGATCGCAAGTACCAACTGAGATTTGATCCATTACTATTAGATATCCGAAAAATTGGGGTGCGTTCTCCCACTTTTAGCGATCGCATAACTTGAGCATTTTCACCTTTGAGATAAGCCTTACCCATAGTTTTCACATAGCCAATTGTGTCGTAAGGGGTTTGATAAACTCGATAAAGCAAAGGTCCATCGCGCACGATCAAGGTATTTTCTTGGATTAACTCTTTGTCCAAAGATATCTGATTAGCAACTCGCAACTCCTCATCGAGCATCGCCCCCTGCACAAGTTGCGAAGGGGTATCTGGCTCATTATTACTACTCGTCAAACAATAATCATATTTCAGATCGCCCCGACCGCTCATCGGACAAGGAACAACAGTCACAGGAGCCGCTAAATTGCCACCGAGAGCAATAATTCTTCTTACTTCGGTAGCCACACATTTAGCACGGCTAATTGTCCTATCAACTAAGACTGCTCCAACGGCGATCGTGGCAAAAGCTCCATACAAGATTTCATCATCACGCCGCCCAAGAAACTTGGCATCAAGACGTAATCTTCCATCAATAAACAAAATTTGATTGGGAAGCTCAGGTGCGATCGCCAAACGAATCGGCTGCCATTCACTATTAGTAAATTCAACTTCTGTATTTACCTTGTCACTGGTGGGAATCTCTTCAGGATTGATACTTACAGGAGCGTCATAACTAATATTCCACGGTTCCAAGCGAATATTATATTCGCTCCAAAAATCTGACTCTAATGGTTTTGCAAAGTTAGTCATCAAACCGCTCCATCTATTTCTGTCAGTAATATAACGTTTCATGCCGCAAACAAGATTAATAAGCTTGCGGTTAACCATACCCAAAGGCAGAACAGCAAGGTTAAACAAGAGTGCTACGATCGCTATAGATAAATAGAGAGATTAAATATAGGAAAAAGACTCATGAAATACTACACATTTGGCAATAATCTTCCCAACGGTAATGGTGGCGATCGCTGGTCAGGTGTGCGGTTTTGGCTGACGACTTTACTTGTATTTTGGACATTTAGTGCGATCGGCTTAGGCTGGCTAATTAACTCTTTCTTTATCTTGATTGGTTTAGTGACAATTGTTCCTATAATTGGCTTTTTTGGTTTGCAATGGTGGGTAAAACGGAGCATTGTAACTGCGGATTGTCCTATATGTAGTACAAGTTTTGCAGCCTCCAAGTCAAGTCAGTTTCAATGCCCTAGCTGTGGCGAACCTTTGCAAGAGCAACAAAATAAATTTGTCCGACTTACGCCTCCTGGCACAATTGATATTGATGTTCAAGTTGTTGATTGATACAATATTTAAAACCAGAGCGTGGGTTTTCCGCTACGCTTTGGTTTTAAATATTATATTTACCAGTAACATTTTGGATAGGATGTCACCATGCCATTGATTGCAACCGATAAAATTGTCAAAGAACTCGAAAAAGCTGGTGCTTTAGCAATGCGGGTTCCGCCTGAAGGTGGCTGTGAAGGTCGTTATCAACTGCGACTTAAGAATGCTGGTTATGACATTCTCTTCATTTCTGCGCGTGGTTTAGGTGATATTAATAGCTACTTAACATCTGTGCATGGTGTACGTCCTTCTCATCTCGGTAAGACGGAGATTCGCACTTATTTTATTCCCCCTGCGATTCAATTTCGTCTTAATGCTTTACCTGCCAAGTCTAAAGGGCTAGTCGTATGGCTGCTCGAAGGTAAATATCTTTCTAGAGAAGAGCTACAAACTTTGAGCCAGATACCCGATCGCGATCCGCGTGTAAAAATCGTGATCGAAGTTGGTAGCGATCGCGAAGTAACTTGGCAACCTCTCAAACAAGCTGTCGCTGCATAGAAAAAACCATAAAAAAAGGCTTCGCGTAGCGAAGCCTTTTTCTATGGTTTTGCTTTTGTATCGGGTAACTTTACAAATACGCGATCGCCAACTTTTGCACCACTTAAAATCTGAGTCTGATTATCAACCGTTGTCCCAATCGTCACTGGTCGAAACTGTGGCTTACCCTTTTCATCAGCAACTAATAAACCAGTTTTGCCTTCTTGCGTGACGATCGCTACGGTGGGTACAACCAGTGCATTATCAATTTTTTGACCAATAAAGCGCATGTCGGTATTCATCCCCGATTGCAGTTTGTCCTTACCCGTCTCTAGAGTCACACGCACTTGAAACGAAGTTACATTTTGCTCAATGATTGCCTCAGGCGCAATCAAGCGAACTTTGCCTTTAAAAACTTCAGAAGGGAATGCATCAGCAATAATTTCTACTTCCTGCCCGATCTTGATTTGGGAGATATCAACTTCAGGCACTTTAGCAATAATCTCTAAACCATTAGCGATCGCCACAATCGAAGTCGAACTCGATGAGTTAGTTGCCGAGGCGGTCGTAGTTGGTGTGACAAAAGCGCCAGCATTGGCGTATTTTTGGGTGATAATTCCTGCAAACGGCGCCCGAATCATGGTGTCTTCGATCTGCACTTCAACCACTCTGATCCCTGCGATCGCTTGAGCTAGTTGCGCTTCAGCTTGAGCAATATCTTCAACGCGGCTGCCATTTTGTGACTGTTCGGCGAGTCGAGTTGCTTCGGCTAAGTTAGCTTGAGCTGTGAGTAGATCAGCCTGAGTGCTGCGATCATCAGTTAATACTTCATCAAGGCGATCGCGCGAGATCGCTCCCTCAGTTTGTAAACCGCGATAGCGCGAAGTCCGCGCATTATTTAGAGCTAAACGCGATCGCGCGGCTTCCAAGCGTCCGCGAGCCGCCTCGACTCTTGCCTGAGCCGCCGCAATGTCTTCAGGACGGCTACCATTGCGTAATTTGACCAAATTAGCTTCACTTGCGGCGGCACTAGCTTGCGCCTGATAAAGCTGCGGGATCAGATTAGCGCTGTCCATACGCGCAATAACTTGCCCCTTAGCCACCCGCGCCCCTTGCTCGACTAATAGCTGATCAAGCTTACCCGCTTGTTTCGGGCTAAGATTCACAGTCTCGATCGGTACAACTGAGCCGCTAGATTTAATTTTGATTGATAAAGATTTGGACTCAACTAATTGAGTCTTATCACTTGCTGTCGTTGAGCTTTGGCTCGCACCAGTAAGCAGTCGAAAAGCCGTAAATCCACCACCTAGTAAAACAACCAGTAAAACTAGGATTATCCAAGGATTTTTCCCAGCAATTTTGAGCTTAGGGGTTCCTTTCTTTTCTTGTTTTTTAGAAACAGTAGTTTGCATCGAAATTAAGCCTAACCAAAACTGACAGCATAAAAAATTGAACTTATCGAAACAACTTATGTTAGTCTCACTTAATTTACATCACCCCTTAGGATCATCATATTCTAAGACGATCATGACGATCACACTTTAGCGATCGCTACTCAACCATCAAAAAACGGTATATTGACAATGTTCAAGATTCCTAGATACATTCAAGATACTAAGAGACGCAGGGTAGTTGTAAGTTCACTCGTAAATTCATACATAAATTCATAGTTGGGGGTTAAAAACCTTGTGATTCAGACTGTCACAATTTGGGATGAGAAAGTGCATATTGTCCTTCATGCACCTGATGGTGTAATGCAGATTCCTCTTGTGAATGCGTATTCTTGGACATTAGGACGTGGTTCAGAAAATGATATTCCTTTATCTGATAAATGTGCATCGCGTAACCACGCTATGCTCCAAATTGTGGGTGACAAAAACTATTTTCTGATCGATCTTGGTAGTCGTAATGGTTCATTTGTGAATGGACGGCGCGTGACTATTCCTGTGAGTTTAAAAAATGGCGATCGCATTACGCTTGGCGAAACCAACTTAGAATTTTACTGTCCCGAAGTTATGACTGCTCCTGATACGGGTATATCCCAGAACGAAGAGACTGACGCCGCGGCAACAGCGATGCTGCATAAACGGCGACTGATTACAGTCTTAGTAGTTGATATTCGCGACTTCACTAAGCTCACTCAACAGATGGATGAGCATATCCTTTCGGAAGCGATCGGTACATGGTTTCGGCGTGCAGGTGAGATTATCGATCGACATGGCAGTTGGGTTGACAAGTATATTGGCGATGCCGTAATGACTGTCTGGATTCATGATACAGAAAAGAGTTCTGATGCTGTATCCACTCAAGAAATGCTCAAGGTTTATCGCGCGCTCTACGAACTTTATGAGATGAGTAATGAGCTGAACCAGCAGTTTGAATTACCATTCCAATTGCGAGTTGGTGCAGGTTTAAATACAGGATATGCGATGGTTGGTCAAATGGGAACCAGCCAACATCCTGACTACACTGCCCTCGGCGATACCGTCAATGCTGCTTTTCGATTGGAGTCATCGACTAAACAATTGGGAATGGATGTCGCAATCGGTTCTACTACTTACGGACATACTCCCTATGCGGCAGTGCTACTTCCACTGAAGCAATATTCTGTCTCACTCAAAGGCTACACCACTCCCACGATTACCTATGCTGGCACTTTCAACCAGCTAGGAACATATATCCATAAGCTGGGCTTGCAATAGAGAGAAAGTTTCAAACCATCATGGCGAAATTTATGAGGATTTTGTGCCAGTTAATTTTTCCCATAGACTAACAGATTGAACTTCCACACTATCTGTTTTGATTGGAACTAATTGAACTGCACAGGCTTTGAGTTCGGGTTGTTTGGAGTCGGGACAAGCGGCGGCATGGGTGAGCATATTTGCTTCAGCGTCATCAGCCCACAACGCACCCCAATGCATCGGCACAAATACAGTTCCGGGTGAGATGTTTTTAGTAATCACAACGGGCAAGCGCAATGTCCCTCGCCGCGATCGCACTTCTAGCCATTCTCCATCGGCGATTCCAACTGATTGAGCATCACGCGGATGTACTTCAATAAAGGGCGCTGGGTGCATCTTTTTGATTTTGGGAACATGACCCGTCCTTGTCTGGGTGTGCCAATGTCCGTACAAGCGTCCAACGGTCAATACAAATGGATAATCTGGATCGGGGGGTTCGGCTAAGCCTCGCGAATGCAGAGCCACAAACTTAGCCCGACCATCAGGGGTATTAAAACTTAAATTGGTATAGAGTCGAGCAGTTTCGCTAGGACTATAGATATTTTTGTCAGAACTTGGCCACTGGAGCGCACCTTCTTTTTTTAGGCGATCGTGACTAATTCCTGTTTGATCACAGGGGCGATCGCGGGTGAGTTGCGTAAATTCGGCAAAGACTTCGGCAGCGTTTGTAAATTGGAACTGCTCACCAAATCCTAAGCGGCGACCGACCTCGGCAAAGACCTCCCAATCGGCACGAGCTTCACCTAGTGGTCGCCGAAACCGCGGACATAAAGTGACTCGGCGCTCAGAGTTGGTCATTGTCCCTGTTTTTTCGCTCCATTGTGCGGCTGGGAGTAAAACATGGGCATAGTTTGCAGTCTCGGTCGGATAGTAAGCATCTTGATATACCGTAAATGGCGATCGCAATAAGGCAGCTTTTGTTCGTTCTAGATCGGGCATACTCACGGCTGGATTAGTTGCTGAAATCCAGAGAAACCCAACATCTCCAGTTTCTAAACCCAAAATCATATCCCAAACAGTAAGCCCTGCATTAGGAGAAATACGTCCTGCGGGAAGGTTCCAGAGAGCTTCTACTTCGGCGCGATGAGCAGGATTTTTGATAACACGATAACCGGGTAAAATATGCGATAGTCCGCCCGCTTCCCGCCCGCCCATTGCATTCGGTTGTCCCGTCAGCGAAAACGGTCCCGCTCCTGGTTTACCAATTTGAGCGGTCATCAGATGTAAATTAATCAGAGTACGCACTTTGGCTGTACCTTCTGAGGATTGGTTGATTCCCATCGACCATAGAGAGAGTACTCGCTTAGATTTACCCCAATATTGCGCTGCTTTTTCGAGATCGCTAACGGAAATCTTACATTTTGCGGCAACAACTTCGGGGGGATAGTGACTAATGATTTCAGCATACAAGCCAAAACCTTGCGTACATTCATCTAGAAAAGTAGTATCAATAAGCTGATCGCGCATCAGAATATGCGCGATCCCATTGAGCAGATCAATATCAGTTCCAGGGGCGATCGCTAAGTGCAAATCCGCAACTTTGGCAGTATCTGTGCAGCGCGGATCGACCACGATTAACTTAACATTGCGATTTTTTTTATGATTCTTTCGCAATCGATTAAAAAGAATCGGATGGCATTCAGCAGTATTTGTGCCAATTAAAAAGGCGCAGTCCGTGATGTCCAAGTCTTCATAACAGCAGGGAGGTCCGTCTGTGCCGAAGCTTTGGGTGTAGCCTGACACCGCAGATGACATACAGAGTCGCGAGTTGGCATCAAAGTTATTTGTCCCTAAACATCCTTTTAAAAGCTTTTGAGCGACATAGTAATCTTGAGTTTGAAACTGCCCTGAACCGTACATACAAATCGCATCTACGCCCTGAGTAAATTGCACAGTTTGAATGCGCTTTACAATCTGCTCTAGGGCTTCATCCCAACTAACTTGCCGAAAAGGTTGATCAAGCGATTCTCGCATCATTGGATGCAGAAGTCGGCTTTTATGCAGAGATTCGGCAATAGTTGCGCCTTTAACACAGACCATACCCTGACTAGACGGATGATCGCGATCGCCTCTGACTCGCCAGATTGGAGTTCCTTCATCATCGCGATTAATTGGTTTGCCAAGTGTGGCAGGAGGAGAAACTTCCAATCCACAGCCGACACCACAATAAGGACACAATGTTTTGAAGGAATCAGGCATTTAAATAATCTCCGAAATAGCTCATCCGAAATAGCTCAAGGGTGACGAAATTCGGCAATTCTCAATCTTGGAAGTTTTCTGTAGCTGGAACTAGCGATTGCTCTGCAACTTCTTCTTGATGTCCTGCAAATGAACCTTTTGGCTCTTGTAAGAAGAAGAAGCACAAACTGGCACAAATCAAAGCACTGACACCCATAGTTTGGAATAGAGTTTGAACATTACCGTTTGACAAGCTGTAAATAGTCAAGTAAATAACTCCACCAAAGTTGCCATAAGCGCCGACATTGCCCGCAATTTGCCCAGTAATTTCACGCTTGATTAGTGGCGCAATACCGTAGGTTGCACCGCATCCAGCCTGAGCAAAATATGCTGAAAGCATCGTTACCGCGATCGCCAAGAAAATCGACCAAGTAGAGTTAACGCCTTGCAATAAAAGATAGCTACAACCAATGCCCACTGTAATAAAGATCATGGCCCAGCGGCGACTACCAAAACGGTCAGAAACCCAGCCGCCACTTGGTCGCGAGATCAAGTTAAGGAATGAATAGGAAGCTGCCATCGTTGTCGCCATGAGAGGGGATAAGCCAAAAGTTTTTTCAAAAAACGGAGGTAAGACCGTAATCGAGGCTAATTCTGAACCGAAGTTGGTAACGTAAGTAAATTCAAGTAGGGCAACTTGACCGAATTTATATCTTTGTTCGGATTCGTAATGCTTTTTGCCTTGCAATAGCTCCTTATTGACTTCCCATGCTTGATAACTTTGATAGGCATAAAGAACAGCTAGGGCAGCAAATGCAATCAGCATTCCTTCCATATTCAAAAACTTTGATTGCATCAGCCGCCAAGCCAAGACACCCAGTGCAAAAATCAATCCTAAGTTAGAAACCATGTAAGCCCAAAAGCTTTTAACACTGGTGACTTCCATGCCGCCACTTTTCTTAGGGCGCTTGTAAACTTTACCGCTAGGCGTATCTTGGGCGCTAAAAAAGTAGACGACTCCATAAATAGCCGCCAGAACTCCTGAAGCGGCGATCGCAAACCGCCAGTTTAATGGGTCTTTTGTGGAAGGGTTTGTCAACATGAACGCAGAACCAGCCGCAATTAGAGGTAAGGCTGTTTTGGCTCCGAATGCGCCAAAATTCCCCCATCCACCATAGATTCCTTCGGCAATTCCAATCTCTTTTGGTGGAAACCATTCCGAAACCATCCGAATACCAACCACAAAACCAGCACCAACCAGTCCCATCAATAATCGGCTAATCACCAATTGATTAAAGTCTTGAGCCATTGCTGTTACAAAACAGGGGATGATCGCAAAAATTAATAACGAAGAAAAGGTAATTCGCGGACCATAGCGATCAAGAACCATACCCACGATAATCCGAGCAGGAATTGTCAGCGCGAGGTTACAAATTCCGATGATGCCGAGCTTTTCTTTTGTTAGTAAGCCTTCGGCTACCCATGTAGTCTGGAATGGGACAAAGTTAAACCAACAGACAAATGTAAGAAAAAAGGCGAACCAAGTCAGGTGCAAAGTGCGGTAACGACCTTTAAATGAAAATAGTTCTCTAAGCATGAAAATCTAAGTAGTTATAAGGAATAGAATTGATTTAGATGTTCTTGAAGACATCAATGAAAACGAATCGATTTTGCCGTCTTTTCTAGCTTGGCAATCTGCATACTGCTAATGTCTGAAGCTACGAACTTAGATTTCGATGCTGAACTCACAATCGAAACGCTTCTTTAGATCAACTTACCGATTGCTGAGACAACGATTAGTATTCTTCGTTACCGATTGATAGCTACTATGCAAAAAAGATTAAAATCTATGCATTTATTGCAATTATTATCAAATGCTATTGAGTTGCGGTTGCCATGTCAGTAAGATGCGAGAATTTAGCAGTAGCTAAGAACTGGAGTGGGGCAGTTGGGTCAAACACAGTACCATCAATGAATGTAATCGGAGCCATTGAAGTTGGAGCGATCGCTATTTCTAAATCGACTGCGGCTTGGCGATAGACATCAGTTTGAACCACTCTATCTAAAATCTCTTGATGATTCTGAGGAAAAGGCACAATTCCCCAACGAGCCATTTGAGTAAGTATCCAAGTTTGTTCATCAACACGCGGCATATTGTCGAGCAAGAACTGAGTAATATCTGTAAGGTAGAGAGTCTTGCCCTGCCCTGTCGGCAGGGGAGAGGCAAAGCCAGGTCTCACAAATTTAGGATCAAGGTTGAGGTATTGGGGCTGGCAAATAATCTCCAACACTTCCTCTCGATTGCTCGCGATTTGGCAAAACTGACAAGCTTCTAGTAAAGCTTTTACAAGAGCAAGGTGAGCATTAGGATATTGCTTTGACCAATCTTCTCTCACACCCAGTACTTTTTCTGGATGATTCGGCCAGATATCTATATCGGTCGCAACAATAAATCCTGCATTTTCTTGAACAGCGCGCGAGTTCCACGGCTCTCCCACGCAATAGCCCAAAATGTTGCCTGCGATGAGATTGGATACCATCTGTGGTGGTGGAATTACAACAATTTCCACATCGTGGTCGGGATCGATGTCGACACTGGCCAGCCAATGGCGCAACATCAGATTGTGCATCGAAGCAGCATGCACTATCCCAAATCTTAGGGTTTGTTTGTTGTTATTTGCATTAATGAATTGCTTCAGGCTCATCAGATCGCGAACCCCTGCATTATAAAGGGAGCGACTGAGCGTAATCGCATTACCGTTGCGGCTGAGGGTTAGAGAGGTGATTGTGGGTAATGGAGGCTGGTTATCTATACCGAGGGTCATTGCTAGTGGCATTCCTGTTAGCATTTGAGCCGCATCTAGCCGACCTTCTCTAACCCCTTCCGCGATCGCTTTCCAGCTATGTTCTTTGGTTAAAGCTATTTCCAGTCCGTATTTTGCAAATAGACCTTTTTCTAAGGCGATCGCCAATGGCGCACAGTGCGTGAGGGGAATAAAGCCAATTGTGAGGTTGGTTTTTTCGATGTTGCCAAGACTGATCGCGGCAGTATTCTGGTGCTTGATTCGTTCCAGTTTGATCTGCTTCTGGCGATCAAGGAAATTAACAACTTCGCCCCTGAGTCGATAATAGTTGGGATGATTGACTGACTCTAGCCGTTTGCGAGGGTGCGGCAAGTCAACAGTAAGAACTTCGCCGATTTTTGCTTCAGGTCCATTCGTCATCATGATAATGCGATCGCTGAGCAACAAAGCTTCATCGACATCGTGAGTAATCATCACCGCCGAGATTTGGCTTTCCGTGCAAATCTGCATTAATTTTTCTTGCAATCGCCCTCTGGTCAGAGCATCTAAGGCTCCGAAGGGTTCATCTAACAATAAGATTTTTGGCTTGATTGACAAAGCGCGGGCAATTCCGACGCGTTGTTTCATGCCGCCCGAAATTTCTCTGGGATACTTATCAGCTGCATGACCTAAACCGACTAGATCGATATTTTCCTGAATAATGCGGCGACGTTCTAATTTTGGTAAATCTTTGAGAACTCGATTAACTGCCAACCCAATATTTTGACGCACCGTTAGCCAAGGTAACAGCGAATGATTTTGGAATACTAGCATCCGATCAGGACCGGGTTCAGTAATTTCCTTCCCTTGCAGGACAATACCGCCAGCAGTCGCTTTGTCTAATCCTGACAAGATATTTAGAACTGTCGATTTTCCGCAACCAGAATGTCCAATGATCGAAACAAATTCGCCTTCTTTCATGTCGAAGTAGACATCTTTGATCGCCACATATGGCGACCCATTTCTAGTTTTGAAAACACGACTAACGTAATCGATTTCTAAGAATGCAGTCATAGTAGATTCTCAATAGTCAAGTGATAGCCAAGTGTTTGATAAAGCCAATTAAAAGCCAACTAAAAGCTTAAGACTACTCCGCTTCATCAGCGAGCGCAAAGCGATCGTACAGAAATTCCAAAATGTAATTGCGAAGAGTGTAATAGCGAGGATCATCAGCGATCGCTTTGCGATCGCGCGGACGTGCGAAGGGAACCTCAACGATTTCTGCAATATCAGCAGCAGGTCCATTGCTCATCATCACAATGCGATCGGCAAGGAATAAAGCTTCATCGATTTCATGGGTAATCATCAGAGCCGTGACCCGATTTTCGCGCCAGATTTCTAGCAATTGCTCTTGTAGTTCTTCGCGAGTCATTACATCCAACGCACCAAAGGGTTCATCAAGGATCAGCACCTGGGGACGAATCGACAAAGCTCTCGCGATCGCTACTCTCTGACGCATACCACCCGAAAGTTCTTTGGGTCTCTTATGCATTGCCTCAGTCAAACCCACCATTTCGAGACTATCCTTAGTGATTTTGAGCTTTTCTTCCTTAGATTTGTCTTTAAAAACCTGCTTCACCGCCAGATAAACATTTTCAAAAGCAGTCATCCACGGCAAAAGAGAATAGTTCTGGAAGATCACCATCCGATCTGGTCCTGGTCGAAGAATTGGTTTTGACCGCAAACAAATCTCTCCAGAAGAAGGCTTGTTAAAACCAGCAACCATATTGAGAAGTGTAGATTTACCACAGCCAGAATGACCAATTATACAAATAAATTCACCCTCATAGACGGTCAAGTTCACATTTTCTAATACAGTGTAAAGTCCCTGAGGAGTTGAATAGACCTTAGAAACTTTGTCTATGACCAGAAAGGGGTCTTGATTTTTTGACTGAATATTGTTTGGAAGATCAAGAGTCTGCATAGGAGATTGATAAGTAAGGAGCAAGAAGAAGTTGAAATTACCTTAAAAACATTAAGAATCAGCCTGAGCTACCAACTTACTGAGATAGAAGATGACTTTGTCAAGCAGAAAGCCTACTAAGCCAATATAGAACAGTGACAAGATTAACTCACTACTTTTTTGACTGTTATAGCTGTCCCAGATGAAGAAGCCGATGCCCACACCACCTGTCAACATCTCAGCTGCCACGATCGCCAACCACGACAAACCAACAGCAATCCGTAAACCCGTGAAAATATAAGGTGCGGCGGAAGGCATCAAGATCGTGATGAAATAATCAAATTTGTTCAACCGCAAGACTCGTGAAACGTTGCGATAATCTTGAGGTACTTGCTGTACGCCGACTGCGGTATTCATCAAGATTGGCCAAATCGAAGTCACAAAGATCACGAATAGAGCCGCAGCTTCGGTAACGTCTAGACCCACTGTTTTGAGAGACTCGTTCACACCTTGAAAAGCAGACATCGCGATCGGGAGCCATGCTAAAGGGGGAATAGTCCGCAAAACTTGAAAGATAGGGTCAAAGGCTCTATATAGAAATACATTTGTGCCGATCGCTATGCCTAGGGCAATTCCCACAACCGCTGACACCGAATAACCGATTGCTACACGGCGAAGACTAACTAGGGTTTTGACACCTAGCCCTTTATCAATTTTGACCTTCTCTTTAAGTGCTGTGCGAGCAGGGCTATCAGTTTTTTCTTTGACACTAATATCAAAAATATCGCGATCAAAAAACGGATGCCAAATGTAGTCTTGGGTCTCTGCCCAGACCTTGCTTGGTGGTGGTAATGGAGGAGTTTTACCCGAACAGAGTACTTGCCATATTCCCAACAAGAATACCAATGCAAATACAGGTGGAATAATATAACGCGCCTGTTGCTGAAACCATTCACTTATTTTGTTAGCCGTGAATTTGGAACTTAAGCTATTTGTCGCCATTTGGGATGTTTCCTACACTACTTCCATTTAGAGTTTGCATTGGTGATACGGACATGATGACAAGGGGGCTAAGCCCCTTGTTTTACCATCTGTTTTCCAAGACTGATCCCAGCCTAAGCCTTTTTGATTTTAAGCCCTTTGAGATACTCAGCAGGATTTTCGGGGTCAAACTTGACACCATCAAAGAAAGTCTCAACACCACGAGAAGTACTATTAGGAATAGCTGCTGTTTCACCGATTGCTTTAGCCGCTTCCTTCCAAAGGTCTTCGCGATTAACCTTATCGACCAACTTCTTAGCATCAGTATCAGCATCAAGATATCCCCAACGGATATCTTCGGTCACAAACCAAATATCATGGCTCTTAAATGGATAAGAGGCAGAATCCTTCCAAAACTTCATCGATAGATCAGGAAGATCGGCAGTTCGACCATCGCCATAGTCCACCTTGCCTTGTATTCTGCCAAGAATTTCTGCCGCAGGAACTTTTAGCCACTTGTCAGCGCCGATAATCTTACACATTTCTTCTTTGTTCTCAGCTTTGTCACACCACACTTGAGCTTCAAGAACAGCCGAGAGTAACGCTTTAGCGGCTTTGGGGTTCTTGTCAACCCAATCAGCGCGCATTGAGAACGCTTTCTCAGGGTGATCTTTCCAAATCTCGCCCGTGATCAGAGCGCTATAGCCAGAGTTTTGAGCAACTAGACGCGCATTCCATGGCTCGCCAACACAGAATGATTGCATATTACCCGCTTTCATGTTGGCAACCATTTGAGGCGGTGGAACCACGATTGTGCTTACATCTTTATCTGGATCAACTCCATTAGCAGCTAGCCAATAGCGCATCCAAAGATCATGGGTTCCACCAGGGAATGTAACCGCACATTTGACATCCTTACCCGAGGTCTTGACTTTAGCAAAGCCTTCTTTGAGAGCATTACTTTTGAGGGCAATCTTCAAATCTTTAAATTCATTAGAGATCGAAATTGCTTGTCCATTGGTGTTGAGCCTTGCCAAGATGTACATCGGCACTTTTTTGCCGTTGGTGATTTTTCCCTCAGCAATTAAGTAAGGCATCGGTGAAAGGATATGCGCGCCATCGATACCACCTGCATCAGAGCCAAGTACGATATTGTCGCGAGTGGTTCCCCAAGAAGCCTGTTTGAGGACTTCTACGTCCTTCATGCCGTACTTTTCAAATAGCCCTTTTTCTTTAGCAATAATCAAGGGTGCGGAATCAGTTAGCGCGATAAAGCCCAGCTTTGCCTTGGTAACTTCAGGAGCATCAGCTGCGCTTACTTTCGGTGCAGTAGTTTTACTTGCTGAAGGACTAGCAGAGCTGCTCGCTTCAGGTTTAGTGGCTTCGCCGCCACAGGCGTTTAAGGCGATCGCACTAACTGTAGAAAGTCCTGCGGTGGTCAAGAACTTGCGTCTAGAGAATGTACTCATTTATATTCTTTGTGTCCTTATTAACTGAATTGACTGATTAATTTAAATGCGGATCAGGAGAGGTCGTTGAGAATTTGACTTATATCAGTTAGTTAACTAATACAAGTTCGGCAGATGTCTCGGCGATCGCATTATCATGCTTGGGCTTTGCTCCAAAGGTTTCGACCAAGAGTTTGCCCACAACTTCACGCAAATCCTCGCATGGCACTTTTTCCATTACGCATTCACCGAGGTGAGCATCTTTACCGACAGTGCCACCCATATAAATGTCAACACCATCGACAACTTTGCCATCTTTACGAGTCTTACATCCCGTAAAGCCGATATCGGCAACCTGTGGCTGGGCGCAAGAGTTAGGACAACCGCTCCAATGAATGCGGACGACTTGAGGAAGATGATAATCTTCAGCGAGTTGTTTGGTAAGTGTCAGGGAGCGACTTTTAGTTTCCACGATCGCCACAGGGCAGAACTGCTTACCTGTGCAGGAAACCAGCCCGCGCATGAGGTAATCAGGCTCGGCGGGGAACTGCTGAAGTAAAGCTTCTTGCAGGAGTGCAGGTACTTGCTGATCGCTTACATGAGTGATTAGGAGATTCTGCTCAACAGTGAGACGCATCTCACTATTGCCATAGATGTCAGCGAGACGGGCAAATTCGTACATGTCAGGAGCATACATCCGCCCAACGGGAATTTGTAGCCCAACGTAGTTTAATCCCGCCTGCTGTTGTTTATGAACACCAATGTGATCACGTTTTTCCCATTCGATTTCATCTTTTAGGGCAGCTGTGGCAAGTGATTTACCCATTTGTTTTTCAACTTCCGCACGGAATTTCTCAATTCCCCAATCATCAATTAAAAACATCAACCGAGATTTTGCGCGGTTTTCGCGCAATCCATTGTCTCGGTAAACGATGAGAAGTGCCTCGCACAGAGCCACTACATCGTCGGGAGCAACCCACACATTTAGAGGGATGGCGGCGGCTATGCGTTTAGCGGAGAAAAACCCACCGACAAGGACATTAAATCCAAATGTCTGCTGATCGTCTTCTTTGAAAGCAGGAACAAAGGCTAGATCGTTGATTTCAGCATGGGTCGAGTTGTCACGACAGCCTGCGATCGCAATATTAAATTTTCGCGGCAAGTTTGTGAAAGCAGGATTTCCTTCACCATTATTTGTTAATAAATTTTGAACTTGGATAGCAAGTTCACGAGTGTCATAAAGCTCGTTGGCATCGATGCCAGCGACTGGTGAACCTGTAATATTTCGGACATTGTCCATCGCTGACTGCACACTAGTCAGTCCCACGGATTTAAATTTCTCAAACATTTCAGGAACGTCTTCGATGACAATGCCACGCATTTGAATATTTTGGCGGGTGGTGATATCTGCAACACCATGTTCACCACACTTTTCGACAACTGAGGCAAGTACGCGCATCTGATCACTATTTAGCAATCCGTTAGGAATCCGCATCCGTACCATAAAGCGTCCAGGCGTACTTTTGCGAAAGAATACACCGAACCATTTCAATCGATGTTGCAGATCATCGTCATCGATCGCTTCCCAGCCAATCTCAGCAAAACGGTTGATTTCAGCTTTTATAGCAAGACCATCTTTTGCTGATTTTAGGTCTTCAATTTTGTTTGCCATCTTACTTATCCTTGATTCACACTTAAAAGTTCTTGATGCATGGTTATCACTATTTAAGTAAAATCCTGAATCTGTAGTTTTTAGTATTATTTCAACCTTACATAGCATTTACACTACTTAACGTTTTGATCTGGATTCGTATAGCACACTACATATCTTTAAACTTTATTTAATACTTGCAAGAGTTCAATGCAGTAATTACATAATCAATAAAAAAGAAGAAATTCAGCCATTTATTAAGACGTAGCTGCTAGTTTCTTGGTTCTATGTCTTAATGATAGTTATCGCGATCGCGATAACTATCATTAAGACTAATCTTCTAATTACCTATCTTTTATGATTGAGCGCTTACAAAAAATTCTGTCTCGATATGGACTTTCCTCTCGCAGAGGAGCCGAACAGATTATTTTGTCAGGGCGAGTTTGGGTAAATGGGACAAAAGTTATTGAATTAGGAACAAAAGCTGATCCTGAGCGCGATCGCATTGAAGTTGATGGCAAATTATTACAAAATAATGCCCCAGAGTTTATATACTTACTGCTTAATAAACCCACAGGCATAGTTTGTACCTGTGACGATCCACAAAGGAGAAAAACGATACTGGATATCTTGCCGTCAGCATATCGACATATTTATCCAGTTGGGCGGCTTGACTATAACAGTAGTGGAGCTTTGATATTGACCAATGATGGTGATTTTGCCAACTATCTCATGCACCCTAGTCATCATGTCGCGAAAACCTATATGGTTTGGGTTAAGGATATTCCTAGCGAGCAAACAATCAAACATTGGCGAGAGGGTATTGAGTTAGATGGCAAATGCACTCTACCCGCCACAGTAAATATCTTGCAGTGTCAAGACACAAGAACACAATTGCAAATTATTTTACAAGAAGGTCGTAACCGTCAAATTCGCCGCGTGGCTGAGCATTTAGGGCATCCTGTTTTGACTTTGCATCGGGTGGCGATCGCCTCAATTTCCATTGAGACACTCAACTTAGGGGCTTATCGATTATTAAGCGATCGCGAAGTTAAGAAGCTAGGTGCAAAATGATCTTAAATTGCTTAAATATGCTGTAAAAACTTTTCAGAATGTTATATTGATCTAGTGCAGGTAATCTAGTTGAATTATTAAATTAGACTATTTACAGCATTATTAATAATGCTGTAAGTAAAATTTGCGGTTGTCCAAGTTTGACTAAGAGCCAGCTTGTGTAAGTCAGTCAGTCCAATCTCTTTCAACGTGTCTGTGAGTATTGTGAACATTACAACCTCGAAGCAAGCAGAGAAATTAGCGGAAATCGGAGCGCAATTTAAGCGAATCCGCGAAGATAAAGATTTGTCAATCCCTCATCTCACCGCCACTACATTAATTTCTGAACGTTATTTGCGCGCCATTGAAGACGGCAACATGGAATCCCTTCCCGAACCTGTCTATGTCCGCGGATTTATCCGTAAGTATGGTAATGCTTTGGGGGTTGAAGATATTTCAGAAGATTTCCCTCTAAACCCAGTTCTACCCGAACAAAAATGGGCGGGTAGTGCTGCTGCTGAACTGCGACCTCTGCATTTATACGCGCTTTATGTTGGTGTGATTGCAGGTGCAGTGAGTCTGTTAGCAACATTTTTAAACACGTCTGATTCTAATAAAATTAACGACAATCAAACTAATTTTGGTAGTGCGGCTCAGATAGTCCCCACCAAATCTAATAAGCTGGTTGACCCATCGGATATTTTGTTACCTAAAATTGGTGGATTAGGAGTTTTGAGACAGACTGTTGCCGAGCCTTTAGCAATGACTACTGCCGATCCTAATATTTCTAAAGTTGCTATGGTTCAACCTGCAACTAACGAGATAATTGCCTCGAATCCCTTTAATAAGTCACAATCTGAAATTGCTTTCGGTGCAGCTGGCTCTAATCTAAGTAATAGCCTCAAATCTTGGACGAGCAGCGCTAATTTACAAAATAGTCCAGCGGGTAATGCTGACTTCGAGTTTATTGGTAATAAGCCTGTTAATGTCGGCATCATGATGAAAGGTCAATCTTGGTTACGCATTACTGTAGATGGACAGACTGAGTTTGAAGGTGTTCTTGATGAAGGCAAAAAGCTAACTTGGTCAGGCGATCGCCAAATTTCAATTCGGGCGGGTAATGCCGCATCTGTAGCGCTAAGCTACAACAAGCAGCCAGTTAAGTTGCTTGGCAAAGAGGGAGAAGTTTCTGAAAAAATCTTTGCTGTTAATCAGGTCAACAAGCTCGAAGTTGATGATACGGGGTTACGCGGATTTGTGGAATTTATGTCTAGTGATACGCCTTAACTCAATGGCAATCGTTAATTTAGAAGCGTGTGTCGCCCGCTATGCGGGCGACACACGCTTCTAAATTAACGATTGCCATTGAGTTAAGGCGTATCACTAGACATAAATTCCACAAATCCGCGTAACCCCGTATCATCAACTTCGAGCTTGTTGACCTGATTAACAGCAAAGATTTTCTCAGAAAC
>JANXUJ010000158.1 GCA_025356295.1 Cyanobacteriota bacterium | reverse complement strand
GACTTTTTAAATAATATAAATGTAATTTTGGGATTATTATTAATTCTGGCATTAGATAGCCATGATTTGATGCTACTGCTAACATCAGTTAAGTCAACAGTAGAGACATGTTCATCCTGAAGCGCCAAGACGTTGAAATCGTCAACGTTCAAAATCCACAAAACAAAGATCAACAAATACCGATTTTGCAGTATCAGGGGCAAACATTTCGGTTACTTAATATGTTTGGCAATAATCGAGATGAAGCTTTAACACTCTGGCGTGACTTAACTGATAACAAAGGCAAAGCTTGCGTATTATTAGAAGAGCCTCAGCGTTTTAGCGTGTGGGGTAGGGTCAAATTTGATCAACTTCATACAGCACCTACAGAAAGTTCTTCGGTGGGTACACATCTCGTTCAGGGTTGCTTACTGATCTTGCAGGCTGTATATTTTGACGTTGAAGATTTGCTTGGTCATCGACAAGCAGGTTCTTTTAAACAAGATTTACTTAGAGTCATGCAACAAGGTAAATTTGCTCAAACCGCAACACTCATTGCTTTGGAAGGAGTCTTGTCAATCAACCCACTTAATACGGTACAAATACCCAACTGGGATGAAAGCAAATTACAACTTCTTTTAGGCGAACTACATAGACTTGCCAATTCCTATTTTGGAAATAATAGTTTTGTCGATAGTGCGATTGAAGCTTTAAATGAATTGCCCGAATCAGTATCTGTGACTGATTGGCTGAAAAAGACTCCTAAAGGTAAACTTTGGCAGTAGTATTGATTGCCCCAACCCATGTACTTACCAAAATATTTTTTATGAGTAGAGCCAAATCTTCTTCTTCATCAGGGATTTCCACGCAATCGATTGTCTGGGCAGCGAGCGCATGGGCAATTTTAGCCTTAATGTTCTATCTGTTTTTTAATACCCCAACTGATACACACACGATATTAACTGATAGTAAGTTATGCCCAGAATTAGCGAAAAGCTATGGAATTATTCAGTCAAATTTTAGACCTAACTGGTATCGCGTTGGAACCTATATTTTTCAAACAGTAGCGATCGCTTTTTCAGGGATACTTTGTTTGCGTAACTGGCGCAGCTCTAAAATTATTAGTGGTCGTAATGTATGGCTAGGGTTAGGACTAGGCATCATTGCTTGGGGAATTGGCAACCTGATATTTGGATTTCTAGATTTTCATTATCAGAGTCAGATCATTCAAGCAGGTGAGCCGCTCAAGCAGATTGCCCAAGTCCCAGAAGCAAGTCGCAAGAAAATTTTGGACACGGCAGCCAATGCGATGAAAAACTCTGTTGAGCCATTTCCCTCGATCGCAGATATTTTCTTCACTGCCACCTATGTGTTTTTGTCGTGGGGCATGGCTATGTCCGTAATTGGACGACGATTAAATCTTTATCCAAAACAATGGGGAATCGTTGCTGCGGTTGGAATTGTGGGAATTGGACTTGCCAGCTATGTAACTTTTTTTGTCGGCGAATTTAAGCTAGATACAGGCAAGATTTTAAACATCGTCTATGCGTTAGGCGACATTTGGTTGTTGATCGTTGCGACAATCCTTCTACTTGCTTTTTGGGGCGGCAAAGCCGCACAATCTTGGAGATTGCTTGGTAGCGCTGGGATTGCAATGTTTTTCAGTGATCTATGGTTTAACTACAGCAATAATGTCGGAGATATCTGCAAAGCGAGTCAATATCAAAGTGGTGGGGCTGCAGAATTTTTTTGGATTCTTGCCTTTCTCCTGTGGGGTATGGCAGCCGCATTAGAGTTTGATTTATCTTCCCGTCCGACCACTCGTAGCCGCCGAGGATAATTAAAAAGCGTGCTTCCCGCGCGCTCTAACCAATTAGTATGCTCCATTTCCTTTAGGGAAAATCACAACTAGGATAGTTTTGAAAATCAACTTGATGTCAAGCCAGAAACTCATCAGTCGAACATAGCTAGCGTCAATCTGCACACGCTTTGAATAAGGAATATCATTGCGTCCTGAGACTTGCCATAGCCCTGCAATCCCAGGACGAACACTGAGAACTTTGTCGATCGCTGTGCCATATTTAGTTAGTTCGCCCTGAACTAATGGACGTGGTCCAACGACACTCATATCGCCGACCAGAACGTTCCAAAATTGTGGTAATTCGTCTAAACTCGTTGTCCTTAACAGTTTTCCAATTCTTGTAATCCTTGGATCATGCTTGAGTTTAAAAGACGCTTCATATTCAGCGCGACTAACTGGACAGGAACTTAAGTAGTCTTCAAGTACTTGATCTGCCCCATTAATCATTGTTCTAAATTTAATACAATGAAATTCCTGCCCATTTAAGCCAACTCTTGGGTGGATATATAGAACAGAGCCGCGAGAACTGATGAAAACTAATAGCGCGATCGCTAAATAAAGTGGAGAAAATATGGTTAGAACAATTGATGCAAACGCAATATCGAAAAGTCTTTTTCCCCAAATTGCATAATGATCTGTACGATTTACAACTAATTTCTTTGTACGCAGGCTTGCTTGACTATTTTCTTTGCTTCTAGTAATCATCAAATCTTTACACCACACCACATAGTTGAACTAATCATACAATGCCTGTCTACTTTTATTGGGGTGATGACGACTATCAGATTTCACAAGCCGTCAAAAAATTAATTGATACTTACGTTGATGCGATGTGGCGTGATTTTAATTACGCAAAAATCAATGCTACTGGCGATCTTGAGATAATGGATGGACTTAATCAAGCTGTAACTTCGCCCTTTGGGATGGGCAGTCGTCTAACTTGGCTTGCGGATACAGCGATCGCTCAAAAATGTTCGGAGTCATTGCTAGCAGAGCTAGAAAGAACTTTTAATCATTTACCCGCAGATTCCTACATTTTATTTACCTCATCTAATAAACCCGATGGCAGAGCCAAATCTACCAAATTAATCCAAAAATATGCCAAAGTTTTAGAGTTTTCCCTGATTCCACCATGGAAGCCCGATGCGATCGCCCAGTTAGTAAGACAAGCAGCAGCGGAAATTGACTTAAAAATAACATCAGATGGAGTTGATTTGCTCGTTGATGCAATTGGTAACGACACGCGCCGTTTGACGATGGAATTGCAAAAGTTACAACTATCGCATCATGGTAAAACTAGGCCCATTAGTGCTAAAGAAATTGCCCCACTTGTGCAAATTTCGGCTCATAACAGTTTGCAATTAGCCAGCGCAATTAGGTCAGCAGATGTCAGTCAAGCACTCTCATTGATTGCCGAATTAATTAGAAATAATGAAGTTGGTTTGCGGATTTGTGCAACTTTAGTAGGGCAGTTTCGCACATGGCTCTGGATTAAGCTGATGCAAGAGTCGGGAGAGCGTGATGACAAGATAATTGCTGATGCTGCCGAAATTGGTAATCCCAAACGCATATATTTTCTTAAGCAAGAAGTCCAAGGGCTAAACAGTCAAAAGTTAATGCGATCGCTAAGTATTTTGTTACGGCTAGAAGCTGATCTCAAGCATGGTAAAGATGAGACTGCAACTTTGCAAACTGCAATTATTGAGTTGTGCCAAGCAATGGCGAAATAACGCTTTAAAATCTCGCGGTGCGAGATTTTAAAGCAGGATCGCTGCTAACATAAAAGCTAGACCATTTATTTAGAAATATGCCCGATCATTGCGCGACAGTTACAGTTGCCCTCAATGGTGAGGTGAACGAAAATAGAAGCTATGACATTGCGATCGCATCGCATAGCCTCAAAAGTTTAGGTGAAAAATTAGTAGAAATTGGATTGGGCAAGAAAAGCAAAAAAGTGCTGATTGTCTCAAACCCAGTTATTTACAAGCATTATGGCGAGATTGTGCAGACATCTCTAAATAAGGCAGGTTTTGATGTTGCTCACTTGATCCTGCCCGCAGGTGAACGCTTTAAAACGGCTAACTCACTTCAAAAGATTTATGATGCGGCACTCGACCATCGACTCGAACGCTCATCAGCGATTATTGCCCTCGGTGGTGGCGTAATTGGCGATATGTCAGGCTATGCCGCCGCGACTTGGCTGCGTGGTATCGATCTCGTCCAAGTGCCGACCACACTTCTGGCGATGGTGGACTCAGCGATCGGGGGTAAAACGGGGATCAACCATCCACAGGGCAAAAACCTAATCGGTGCATTTTATCAACCCCGCTTAGTCTGGGTCGATCCTGAAGTATTGAAAACTTTACCTGCGCGTGAGTTTCGCTCAGCAATGGCGGAAGTAATCAAGTACGGCGTAATCTGGGATCGCGAACTGTTTGATTTATTAGCTAATTGCGATCGCCTTGACCAGTTGCGCTATGTTTCGTCTGAGCTTTTGCAAACTATTTTGTATCGTTGCGCCAAAGCCAAAGCCGATGTCGTATCCAAGGATGAGAAAGAAGGTAATCTTCGCGCCATTCTCAACTATGGGCATACTGTCGGTCATGCGATCGAGTCAGTTACACATTATCGCCTTTTCAACCATGGTGAAGCGATCGCTTTAGGCATGGTGATTGCGGGTGCGATCGCTGTCGATTTGGGACTATGGTCTGCCGAAGAGCAAGCTCAACAGAATGTAATCATTGCCAAAGCCCATCTACCACAAACCTTACCTGCTGACATTGATCTTGATGCGATCGTTGCGGCGATGTCCAGTGACAAAAAAGTTGAAGTCGGGCAAGTTCGCTTCATTTTACCAACGGCGATCGGATCGGTAGCTTTAAGCGATCGGGTAACTTCAGATATAGTTAAACAAAATTTACGAAAAATACTTGCTTAACGCTTGACACATCAGGACGTACTTCGTACTATACTTAAACGTTTATGTCAAGCTAAGAATTGCAAAGCTTAAATATTTAGATTATATTTATGTATTTGACTTTGCTTAAGCGTATATTTGTAACCCAATAGTAATCCAAACCAATACCCCAAAGAGTCTAGACAACAGAGATTTCATGACTAAAAAGCCAATTAAAGACCTTCCCCAAATCAACGAACGTATCAGATATCCAAAAATTCGAGTCATTGATATGGAGGGGGAGCAACTCGGCATCCTGACTCCCAAAGAAGCCATGAAAATGGCTGAAGAAAAAGAGCTAGACCTAGTGTTAGTCAGCGATAAAGCCGATCCTCCAGTTTGTCGGATTATGGACTACGGCAAATTCAAGTTTGAGCAAGAGAAGAAAGCTCGTGAAGCCCGTAAAAAACAACATACTTCTGACGTTAAGGAAGTGAAGATGCGCTACAAAATTGAGGAGCATGATTATAAAGTGCGGATCAATCACGCTGAGCGCTTCTTAAAAGAAGGTGACAAAGTAAAAGCAACTGTGATGTTTCGCGGTCGTGAGATTCAGCACGTTGATCTCGCTGAAGTATTGCTCAACCGTATGGCGAGCGATCTCGAATCAGTGGCTGAGATTCAGCAATATCCTAAGCGCGAAGGCAGAAACATCACTATGTTGATGGCTCCTAAGAAATAATTTTCTAAGCACTTCCAAGAATATATGTAAACAAAAAGCCTCGCAATGCAAGGCTTTTTGTTTACATGCATTTTACATATATTCTTGACTAGGTTATTTAGGCGGAATTAAAGTAAACGGAGCGATTGTTGGCTGAGGGGCAGATGTAGGAGGAGGAACAACCACAGGTTGACTACCACTACCATCCTTAGCAGCAACCACGGGCGCGCCCACAGGTCTTAGTACTTCAACTCCATTTTGCTGCAACACCACAATCGGAGGTTCAGCATTTGTATCAATTCGCTTGACTAATACTTTACCGTTAGAAATTAGCTGCCCTGCTTTAACGTAGCGTGAAGTTGGCTCGCCCGAAGCGTTAATAATTGCGAAAATCGTACCTGAAACCTCCACAGTGCCTGTAACTCTTGTGCCTTCAGCCGCTCTAGTATCAGGAGGAGGAGGGGCAATAAATGCTGAACGAGTAGATGTTCTGACGACTACGGCAGCGCGTAAGTTAGGTAGCTCTTTGGGCTTGGCTAAAAGAGTTTCTAATTTTGGTACTGGGTTGATCACAGTACTGGTAAAAGGATCGCGAGATTGCTTAGAATTAGCATTGATTTTTTGTTCTAACTCCTGCACTCGCGCTTGCTTATCAGTGATGGCAATAAGTTCTTGTGTTTTTTGTCCACCAACAAACGGCGTGTTAAAAGCTGCTTGAGTAGGAGTTGCAACAACCTTTGGTGCGGCTGTTGTGGTCGTTCCGTCAGGAGCTGCAGTGGGCAAAGGCTGACCTTGTTCAGCAAGCGCTCTCATTGCTTCGCAATCTTTATCAGGAGAAAATTTGGCAACTTTAGTAACGCCTTGCCTGATTTCTTTGGTTGTGCTGATCGTACATTCTTTTGGTGTACCCTCACCGCAAGCACTAAGGGTTGCAGTAACGCTAAGAATCACGCCAGCTAGGTAATAGATACGCATAAAAAGTTCCTCTGCTGTCTACTTGTTTTTCGGTACAGCGTCATCCGAATTTTGTCGATTTTGACTGCAAGATATTAATGCATTATGGTAATTTTGGCAATTATCAAAATGCATCAAAATAGAGACAAAACAAAGAGTCATCTATACTTTTAGTAAGTAGCTAGGCATAATTAAAAACTAGGGTCAAAACCTGTGGCGCACGCGCAGTGTGCGCCACAGGTTTTGGGGTTTTATATTTAATTGCGCTTAGCTACTTAGTTGTCACTGTTATGGAGATATCTGTGGAAATTACATCTGAAGTTTATCAAGGTCAATTTGGTGAATTTACGATTACGAAAGACGATCGCTTAAGTGTGATTGTGTACCGCAGTGCTTTGGCGATCGCCGCTTTGTGTTTCAGCATAGGCGCAATGTTAGTGCTATGGCAGCCTAGTAATCCTGATGTTTTAAGTTTGTTGACTTGGCTATATTTGGGCTTCATGATCGCTCTAGGGGTCGCGCTTTGGACAATCCATATTTACTTAGCGGTGTTGCACCGCGCTTTGCAAATATTTTGGGCGATCGGAGCGATCGCTACTGTGAGCGTGATGTTGTACTTCCCAGAGTCTTTGGCGATCGCTATTTACGATCATCAGCTTGCTTTACTTGGAATTGGGTTTAGTTTTGCGGCTCTCACTGGCATTTTTTTTAAAGAAACTTTTTGCTTCAATCGTTTTGAGACTAAATTTTTAACGCCATTGTTACCCGTGTTGATTCTTGGGCATCTGGCTAACATTTTGCCGATCGCGATCGAGCGGGGGCTGCTAGGCGCTTGGGCAATCTTGTTTGTAATCTTTGCAGTCCGTAAAGTTATTCAAGCAATTCCCCCCGATATCGGTGATAAGTCAGTATTTGCCTATCTCAAAGCTGAAAAACAGCGATCGCTTTAAGCAAATGCGTTAAACTAAAAAGCTTAGTCTCTTAATATGTAATTGCTTACGATGGAGTCACTGTTTTCTACTCAAAGCATCATGGTTATGCTGCTTGGTGCATACGCTGTTGCGATGTGGATGTTCCTCACCAGCGCGCCAAAAGTACATACGATCATGGTTTCTAACCTCGATCAAGCACGATATTTTTATGAAGGCGAGTTAAAACTGACGATCGCTGATGTCCCGCTACATTATTACTATGGCTACGAATATGGTATGGGCGCACCTGCTGATCCGATTTATATACCTGCTGAAGCTCGGCGTGCTAAGTCAAAGTATTCGGCGGACATGGAGGGCGCATGGTATCAGTTAAAGAAAAATGTGCAGCTGCATATTGTCCCAGGGGCTAACGCCACAGATAGCGATCGCGGACGACATATTTGCTTTAACCGTGATTGTGTGGAGCAACTCTTGTTACAAATTCAAGTACGCGGTATTAAGCACAAAGTCCGTAGTGAAAAGCCTTTAAACTTTTTGGTAAAAGACCCCGATGGTCAAGTAATTGAAATCGCTGAAGTTCTTAGCTAATCAAAAAAGAGGGCTTGCATTGCAAGCCCTCTTTTTTGATCTTGTGACCTAGATAATGTTTAGAGCGATCGCTAGTGTTCAACATAAGTATCTGAAATAGCAGATAACGATTCTGGGGCTTGTCCAAGTTCTCTGCTTGCTAAGTTGCTTTCTCCGTCATTTATCACGCATAAGCGGCTCAAGCTGCCTAAAAGTCTCTAGCTATCAAGAAATGTTTACTCTGTATGGACATTCCTCAGATATTCGTTGTGTTGATTGCAATGATAAAATTGTTGCAACTGGTTCAGACGATGGCGATATCATTCTTTGGAATATTGAGTCTGGAATGCCAGAAGTTACAATTTATGGACACCTTAGTAGCGTTCGTTCTCTTGTCTTTAGTAAAAATAATCAGATAATGGCTAGTGGTGATGATGGAGGAAATATAAAAATATGGAATCTATCCTCCAAAGAATTGATTTTTGATTACAAGCTACATTCGTCAGGAGTTAGTAGTCTTGTTTTTACCTCTGATGATCAGTTGTTAGTAAGTAGTGGTTGGGATAGAAATGTAAATGTTATGGCATCTAGTATGTCCATGTTGTTTTCACTTAATAAGGCTCAGAATTATCAACAGGAAGGATCGCTTATTAAACCAGTAATTGAATCTTCTCCTATTAAATCAGTAGTTGAACCAGAATCATTTCGTTTTGAACAAGAATATTTAGCTATTTCATTTCAAGATATTCAGATTACTGGAGGCGATCTCAGAAAACACCTAAAAAAATGCGGTCAAGAGTACGCAAGCAGGAAAAAAGAAGAACGCTCAAAAGAAAGGGTTAGAATGAGAAGTGCGTCTTTAGAAATTCAAAAAAGGCGAGAAGAACGTCTTCAAAGAGAACAGACTCAACAGGAGCAAAGAGAGCAAGAAGAATCTAAACAAAGGTTGAGAGATCAAGAAGAAAAAGATCGCAAAGAAAAAGTTTGTCAAGAAAGGAAAGAACAGGCAGTACGGGAGCGTCTAGCGAGAGAGCAGGAAGAGGCAAGACAAGCACAAAAGAAGAAAGCATAAGAGTCTAAGAAAAAGGCTGAAAAAAGCTTTTGGGATGAGCTTTTTAGTGGTGATGGGCGCGGTTATTCAAGCTCTAATGATGGAACTTATGTTAAGGACTACCAGAAAAAGGATGGTACAAAAGTGAAAGGACATAATCGCAAAAAAAGTAAATAAAACTGGTAAATAAAACTGAATATTGAGACTGTCAAGTTCTATATAATATTGACGACAGCAACCAAATCGTCGATCTGAGACGTACAGGACATCGCCGTGAAATTTATCGAGATTTGTAAAATATTCGGTGATCGCCTATTCTTACCTAACTCAACTTCTGATGTGATTATTTTTATCTGCAAGGCTCTATTAGCGATCGCACTTGATGATAATAAGTTAGGCGATCATACTATCTAAAATCTCTAGCTATAAGCTGGATTCATAATCAACACAAATAACCAAACCAGCCAGCAACTCTTGCAAAACCTCATCAGACACTCGACCTAACTGCTTTATAAATCGCTCTGTTGAAATACTACGAACTTGCAAAACATTTCCCGCAGAATCTCGGCTCAGTTTATTCTCTGGACTAGTCTCAATCTTTACCATAAAAAGGCGATCGCTAAATTTTTCTTGCCAACTTGTAATCGGAATTACAATCCTTAAAGGAATAGGATTAAATATTTCAGCGCTGATATTCACGACAGGACGAGTTTTCTGGATTTCTTGCCCCTTTGTAGGATTGAGATCAACCAACCAAATTTCACCGCGTTTAGGACTAATCATCTTCAGATTCCCAATCTTCCGTATCTAAAACAGAAAATTCTGTAAGCTCTGGTTCATTGAGAAAATCATTAGCAGTTTTCGCAATAAATGGAGAAATATACTGATGTCTCTCAGTTACAGTCATTGCGGCAATTTCGCGAAGAGAGCGCTTAGATGTTGAGAATTCTGTCGTAAAGTTTTGTCGAAGCTGTTCTGTAAACTCAAGAACTTCTTGCAGTTTATCGATTGGTAGCGATCGCAAATTTTTTAAGATGGTTTGCTCAATGTTTGCTGTACTTTGCATAGTTTTTATTTTGCTGATACATACTATCTATATATAACCTACTTTACGCGATCGCCTATTCTTATCAAGGTAAAAAGTAATGCTTAGCTAATGATTTTTGCGGGATTGATTTTGGGAGCGAACTATCCAGTAACTAATTGAGAGTGAAAGAACGGCGAGCGCTAATCCAGTCAAATCACCGTCGGCTTTACTATCAAAAATGACAATTTTACGAGCAACTGCTGTCAAAGCGGTAATGATTACTAGTTCTAGCTGAATTACATGCTGGCGTAAATATGCGGTTATATTATCCATGAGTTCCAATGCAATTAATACATTGAGAAACATGCCAAATATTTTTAGTAGGGGCGCGGTAAATACTCCTTTGGGATCAGTAACAAATAAGTCATGGGTCAAAAGCTTTAACAAATCAAAAAGGGCGATAAAAATTACGAAGACTAAGACGATCGCTAATATCTTGGAAACAATATTTTCAATTTTAGCGATCCCCTTTAAAAAGCTTTCGTCCTTACAAGCGATCGTCAAAGACATCCATAAATTTGCAAGCTGTTGCCTAAATCTCATCGCACACCTAACTACACCAGATAATTTTCTTCTGTCAAGATTGTAGCGAAATCATAACAGCTTAAAATTTAAATTGACTAGGAGTCTCAAAAATATGGGCGTAGCTCCATTGGGCAAGCTTTATTTTTTGATCTTGTGACCTAGATAACGTTTAGAATACTGGCTAGTGTCCACAATAAGCATTTGGTAGTGGACAGTAACGAACGAGTATTTGAAGATATGACAACAAAGCAAGCAGCGATTTTGGTCTTGGCGGATGGTACTTGTTACCGTGGCTACCAAGAGGTAATGACCGATCCCAGCTACCGAGGTCAAATTGTCACCTTTACCTGTCCTGAACTGGGCAATACAGGCAAATTGCGATCGCACGGCGCAATGAACGGCGCAATAAATAGTAACATCTCTACAAAAAT
>JANXUJ010000137.1 GCA_025356295.1 Cyanobacteriota bacterium | reverse complement strand
CTTTTTGGGTTTTAAATATAAATAAATCTAAGCAGCTAGTGCAAATTTATCTTGAAAATCTCTACATAAATCTTTTGAATTTGCACGATTTGGATTTATATCTATATCGGTGATCGCTAGTTGATAGCAGGGGATCGTATCGGCATAAATCGAGATGGGCATACCACCTTCACAAATTTCAAGCAACGCATCTCTAGATGAAGAGAACTGAACACATTGATTTGGCAAAACTGCTCTCTCAAAGAAAGCAATATTAGGTTGAGATATGCGAATGATTTGGATAAAATCGCTTTCGTTACGATAAATACATGTTAATTGATTAAGCTGAGCTTCTAATTTTTCGGGATTAATCTTGCGTGATTGAACATTAAACATTTTTTTAACCTGTGAGTAACAGCCAAATTAGTTAATTTATAATCAAACACTAACTGATCCTCTCATGACCAGCAGTGATTTAGCGCACATATTCCAAGTTTTTTAACCTTTGGGGATCGCAGTCAAAAGTTGATCAAATTAGTTTGCAATTTTTTGCGATCGCTTGACCATGTATTTAGTCAAATCAACAAAAGTATCACGGCGTAAATAAGGATAATTTCCGACCCAAAAATTGTATTGCGGGATATAAGCATCAGATGTCTGGCGACTAACTCGACCAAAACGGCGATCGTTAGAAAACAGCAACATGTATACCGTCTGCTCAGTTTTAATACGCTTGAGTTCACGCTTCATTGGCAATCGCAACGTAGTTACAAACTCCGTCTCATCACCAAGCTCAATATTTAAAAAACTCTCAGCATCGTAACTAACATCCATCCGCCCTCGTGAATTGACTTTCTCAGCACGAGCAAGTACTTCTTGAGACACATAAACATCCAGCACTTCCGCTTGCCAAAATCCACAATAGCCAAAACGCCGCAACTTAGCATTACGAATGCTTGCCAAAGCCACTGGCTCTAGCATCCAATACAAACCACCCAAAGCCGCACAGACAAACATCGCTAGAGCCGCAAAACTACTGGGATTATTTTCATGAACACGGTTATAGAGAATCGTGAACACAATCACGCTCGCGATCGAGATCGCCACGCGCCGAAACACGCTCTGCCCATCGCCCCAATAGTATTGATACTGTTCAGCTGTGGGAACAGCAGGAATAAGCTCGTCAAAGTTTTTGCGCTTGAGTGGAATAATCATAAATTTTGGTGGCGTGGGTTAGGAAGATGTTTTTCTAAGCAAGTTCTTAGCATTTGGACATCAAATAAAACTGGCAAGAAATGAATACTTTTTACTTCTTTGAAATAAAACAAAACAGGAAAAGCAAACCAAAAAACTTGCCAATTTTGCCAATCCTGATATGGAAAAGTCCGAAATATTTGTTGCGATCGATAAACTTCTAAATCTGTCGCCGTAAATATTAAACGAATAGTTGCTGCTTGATACGCTAAAAATATTCCAAAAATTGAAACCACGCCCGCAACAATCGGTTGAACTAAGATGAGCGGTATTCCTACTAATATAAATACAGTAGGTATTGCATAGTTTGGATTTAGTTCTGTAGCTTGTGATGCAATATTTGGCTCAATTATAAAATCTGAATTGGTCATAATATTTCCAAATAGTTCAAGTAATTAATTTCTACTTTATAGATATACATTTAGGTATACATTTAATTTTAATTGATTTTAAATTTATGGCTTCTTTACTAAAGTGATAAAATAGAATTAGGTGCCTAAAGTGTATCCTTTATCTAAGCTATAGTAACCCTCACACAAGCTCAGGAAATGTTTATGAACTTATCCTCAACAGCGAATGACTTGGCACTCCCTCTGCACGAAGCTGCTAAAGACCCTAAAGTCTGGAACCATCTCAAACAAGCGATCGCCTCAAGTTCGGGCTTTGACAAATGGCAGCGATCGCGTGATATCAGTGACACTAAAGATATTCTAGTATCGCAAGAAAGCGTCCTTGATGATCTCGTGCGTAGCTACTTGCGTGAGACACTAGAGACATTAGCGTATTAATTGTGAGTCTTAACTGGTGAGCGAAACATTTGAATCTTTGAGAGAGCAACTAGCAGCCGATGATATGGGTATCAGAATGAAAGCCCTTCATGCTAGTCGCTCTATGTCTATTTCTGAGCGATTTACTTTACTATCGACAGCCGCCATCGACTCATATGCCCGCATTCGTTATGATGCCGTCAGTCAACTTGGCACAGTTGGTACTTTCGATTTAGATAAGTCTTTAGAAATTTTAAGCGATCGCCTATGTGTTGATCCTGAGCTTGATGTCCGCGCTGCTGCTGCTGCTTCACTAGGTTCTCTACAACTTACTCAAGCTTTTGAGCTTCTCAAAACTGCTTACGAGTCAACCAATGACTGGATGTTTCAATTTAGTATTATTGCTGCGATCGGTGAGCTAGGCGCGGCTCAAGGATTTGATTTTCTAGCCCAAGCATTGCAAAGTCCTAATGAGCTAGTCAAGATTGCTGCGATCGGCTCCCTCGGCGATCTAGGCAACCCCAAAGCTGTATCTCTACTAATCCCTCTCATCGATGATCCCGATTGGCAAATCCGACATCGCGTTTCTCAGTCTCTCGGTCAACTGGGCGGTTCTGAAGCGATCGCTGGATTAGAAAAGCTTGCGAATGACCCCATGCCCCAAGTTGCTGAAGCAACGCGATCGTTACTGAACTCGATTTAAAGATCAATTTAAGGAAACATCTGGATGACGCGTTCTAAAACATCGTCAATAGAGTACGGACAACTATCTGGAAACTTTAAACCTGTCTCCTTCAAAGCTTCCAAGCTGGCATTAGCATAGACTTGACTTAACCAATCATTGGTCAAATAACGCTTTAGGCTAGGGCTATCTTTTAAAAAAAATTGAATATTATTCCGTTCACGCTGAATAGTTAGCTGCCAGCTCCTTGACCTGCGTTGGGGTTGATAATCCCACTTGAGTAAATGATGCACAATTAAGCGCAAACTACTTAGTAGGTGATCGCGTTCTCACTTTGACAAATCGCGTATCTCTTCCACCAAATTATCGATATCTAACTCAGCAAAACGACCTGCCAACAAAAAATTAGCCATTTGTTCAGCCCAAAGTCCATAATCTCGGTCGTACAATACAGACATAGTTGTCCCTCTAACAAGAACTTATTGCACTTATATACTATTATTGGCACTCTCAGCGCTGAAGCGACTGAGATTCCTGATTCAGCGAGTCCACTTACTTAGAATTCCTTGCAAAGCTCTAAATAGAGGTGGTTCTCCCCTCAGACGTTAACTTTCCGAGTGCCCCTCGGTAGTTTGTGTTTCCACAAAGTTTTTGTTTGAGTTAAATGCTGGTCGTCTAGTCCCTGTAAATCTTTTACCCACTGCTAGGAGGAATCTAGAACAATGCAGTAGAACCGCATAGATTTAGTTGTCAAGGTTCAGCTTGTTTGTACCGCTAGGTACTGGGTTTTTTATGTGGTTGATTACCCTTGCCACAAAATATAATATAATATGAACAAGGCGGTTGAAACCGCCGTTCGCTTACATCCCAGCGCTTTAGCGCAGAGCTTTTCGCTTATCGTATTATTTCTGTAAAACCATAAAAAAAGGTAGAGACGCAAAGCGCCTCTACCTTTTTTTATAGTTTTACTAAATCCTAGAAGGAGAAAGTAGTACGGATTACACCAACAGTGGCAGTACCGTTAGCACTGTCGCTACCTTGGTTGAATACAAAGAATACACCTGGAGTGATGCTGATATTCTTAGAAACACGGAAGCGATAGAAAGTTTCGAGTTGGTAAGGAGTATTCGCTCCTACGCCAACAGTACCGACAGTACCACTGGTTACGAATAGTGGTTGACCAAACATAACGGCTAACAAATCACCCTCAGTGAACAAGTCTTTGCCAGAGAGAGCAGCCATCCAGCTAGTAAGAGTTCCATTACCTCCTGTAGTACCAAGATTGTTAGAGAAAACGTAAGAACCCCATGTGTTGAATGTGAACTTCTTAGTGATGTCAAAAATCAAACTACCTACAACAATGTCACTGCGAAGTCCAGCGTTAGCATTGGTAGGAATAGCCGAACCAGTATCTCCGTTCAAACCTGATCCGAGGCTGCTACCAACCGTGTAAGCATTGGCATAGCCAACACCAAGTGTTAGTGCTTCAGAAGGCTTGAATACAAACTGAGCAGCGAGCTTAGTATCACCACCAGTTACGCCACCTGCACCAGTTGCAGAAGCAGCATTAGATGCACTGTAAGCAAGTTCAAGGTTAACTTTATCGCCAAACTTGAAGTTTAAACCAGCAACTGCTAAACCAGTAGTGCCACCGGCAGAAGCGATGCGGATCAAAGGATTGAAACGACCAAAGCGAGAAATTGTGCCTTGGCTATCGCTTTCAAGAGGGTTTAGAGGACTGATCACATCTTCAAGTTGACCGATTGGGGCGATGTAAGCTGTGAGACTTTCACCAACAGGGAACTTGTAGTACAAGCGGTTGATTTCAAAGTTGTTAAGTGCAGTGCTGCTTCCGCTTTCGTAAGACAGACGGCTAGCATTTGGAACACCAAGAGCTAGAGGTGCATCAAATCTACTACTAACACCAGCAGTGTTAGAAGCTTGTAAACGAGTTCTTAACAAATCCTTGCCAGTGAAGCTGGTGTCTAAGTTGAGGCGAACACGATAGTTGAAGACAACGTTTGTTTTGTCGCCAGGACCGCCCGAAGGAGTACCATCAGAAGCGGCAGCAACGCCAAAGATTGCTTCGCCGCGTAGCTTGGTGGTGGTGGAAAACTGTTGAGCTTCGAGCTTAGCGGTCTTAGCATCGAGTGCGTCTACACGACCACGAAGGGTGGCGAGTTCAGCTGCAAACTCTTCTTGAAGCTTTTGTAAAGTAGCGAGGTCTTCCTTGCCAACTTTATCAGCCAAACCTGCGGAGATGATTTCGTTGATTTTGTCTAGGCAAGCATTTAAGCCAGCGGCGAATTCATAGCGGCTAGTAGCTTGTTTGCCACGGAAAGTGCGATCAGGGTAGCCAGCGATGCAACCATAACGCTCTACCAATGACTGAAGTGCGGTGAAAGCCCAGTCAGTTGGCTTAACATCGCTAAGTTGAGATACTGAAGTTACGTTTTGAGCGACAGCATTAGGACGCAATTGTACTTGTTCGACAAGAGTGTCAGCGCTAGCGGCTTTGAGAGAATTTTGTGTTTCTGCATTAGCAATACCGCTAATAAGAGCAGATGCAGCCACGGCGGCTGAGATTACTACTGGAGCAACCAAATTGTAATTTTTCTTAGAAAACTTAGACATAGGGATTAGTATTCCTCACAACACAATAATTATACATCTAACATTTGTAAATTTAGCAACAGATTCACCCTGAAAGTAAGTGTTTATTAACACACTAGCCATGTATTTATCACTAAATCTTACTTAAGACGTAGTAGTACTTTTAGGCAATCATGCCCGCGCGAAGCAGGGGACATGATTATTTCTTCAGGAATGCCGTAGTTTGCACTCATATAGACTGATATATAAAATATTTGCTGGAGCAATTGAGTTAAAATAAATATTGTGCGTAGGGGAAGACCATTACTGATCTGTGTTTCTAGCTTGTGATCTCTGGTTTTGTTTCCCCTAGTTTTGATCTAATTTGCTCACCTTAAACAATCGTTCGACCTTCGCCTCATGGAATTCTCGATTACTCAACTGTTAGAAAACTTCTCGGATGACAAGCTAGTTACGCCCAAAGCGATCGAAAAAAAACTTGCAATTGGTGACGACAACAAAAGCGTTCGTAGGCTGCAAGTGACTCTTGATGCTCTTGAAAAAATTGGCATTCTCGAAAAAGATAAAGGACGATATCGCCGTATCCACGAGGAAGGGCTAGTCGAAGGTCGTTTGCGTTGTTCTAGTAAAGGTTTTTGCTTTGCTATCCAAGATGCTGAGGATGCTGAAGATATTTATGTGCGCGAGAGTCGTTTGAGTAATGCGTGGAATGGCGATCGCGTGTTGGTACATGTCACCAAAGATGGCGTGAGACGGCGATCGCCTGAGGGTGAAGTACGTTTGATTCTTGAGCGCTCTAATATCACCTTGCTATCGACTGTGAAATTAGTCGATGCAAGTTATCGAGCCGTGCCACTTGACGATCGCCTGTTGTTTGAAGTTGAGCTAGTACCCGACGAAGAACATCCTGATCTAGATGTTGCGGTTGGCAAACTGGTGCATCTAGAAATGGTGCGGTTTTCATTGGGTCATCATTTACCAATGGGACGGATTTTGCAGGTTTTGGGGGATGATGCTGAGTCAACTAATGACATTGACTTGGTATGTTGCAAACACAACTTGCCTCGGCGATTTAGTGCTAAAGCCTTGACAGCTGCTGCGAGTTTGCCAAGAGGTTTGCGAAAAGCGGATTTGAAACATCGCCTCGATTTACGCAAAACGCTGACAGTGAGAATTGGTAATGCCACTGCGATTTCCATTGCACAGGTGGAGACTGGCTGGGAATTGGGTGTGCATATTCCTGATGTGGCAACTTATGTCACTTCGGGTTCACCTCTAGACTTAGAAGCTCGCAAGCGTCTACGATCATTTTTCTTGGGTGATACGATTTTGCCGATGCTGCCTGAGATGAATGTATTTAATCAAGCCGAATATCTGGCGATGTCGGTGTTGATCAAATTGGATCATGAGGGAAATGTACTTTCTTTTGAGATTCAACCCTCAGCAATTTTGGTGCGCGCTAACCTAAGCTATCAAAGAGCGCAACAGATACTTGATGGTGAGGTGGCAGTTGACAAAGACGCACCTAGTCAAGAAATTGATACAGAAGTAGAAGAGTTGGTGCAGCTAATTGCCAAAGTTGGTGCGCTGCTACAAGAGCGCTCAAATGCAATTAGATTGGTCTTGCCACAGATTCCTTCTCAAGAAGCTGATGAGGGAGTGCGTGGCTTAACTGTGGTTCCATCAACTCTGCGAATCGCTGGCACTGTGACCGAAGTAATGGTTTTGGCGAACAAAGCGATCGCTTCTCATTTGCAGTCTTTAGCAATTCCTGCGGTCTATTTACGTCAAATTCCTCCCGATCAGGTCAAGGTTGACGACTGGATCAAGTTGCTCGAAAGCATGGGAATCTCGATCCAGCTAGAAACTCCTGAACAAATACAGGTTGCTGATATCCACAATATTTTGCAACAGCTAAATCAAATCGAACAGGATGCTAGTCGTGACATCCTCAAGTACTTGTTGCTATCAATGTCTAAAACCAGTGAATATGTGCTTGCACCTGCGCTGCATTTCGGTTTAGGCATGATCGATTTACCATATCTTCATGGGGCTTTCCCTCAAAACCATTATGCAGATTTGCTAATTCAGCGGACTCTGCACACTGTATTTGAGGAAGGACGCGATCGCCGCAGCATCAGAATTAAAGATGGGGTGAATTTGCGCAGCTCTAGCGCCCATGGACAAGTAAATTGGAGTGTGTTGCCACCTGACACAGAGCGTCAGTTAATTGAAGATTTGGAAGCGATCTTGCCGAAACTGAATCAAGCTGATGCCCTGTATCATCGCTCAATTTCTGATCTAGATGGATTGCGTAAGGCTGAGTTTATGCGATCGCACACAGGCGAAAATTTCTACGGCATCATTACCAGCGTCCAGTCCTATGGTTTCTTTGTCGAGATCGAGTCACTAATGGTGGAAGGATTAGTTCATGTCAGCTCGTTAAAAGATGACTGGTATGAATTTCCGCTGATCAATGGGAAAGGTCGGGCGAGAGCTTCGACTTTGTTAGTCGGTCGCCGCAGTGGTCGTCAATATTGTTTGGGCGATCGCGTTGAAGTACAGGTAAAAGGTGTCGATTACTATCGCCAACAAATTGATTTGGTGGCCGTGGTAATCCCTGGAAGCGATCGCGACTTATCCAATTCAGAGTTTATCTTAGAATCTAATTTAGAAGCCGATTTAGAGCTTCCTGAAGAAATCGATCCAGCAACTATAGAATAATCGAGTTCTCCACGATGTCGCTTTCCCGCTTATTGGTGACTGTCTTAAACCGTCTTCAGCCATCTGCTGAGACGGTAATGTTGGTGTCAGCGATCGCGGTCGGAGTGATCAGTGGCACGGCTGTAACCCTATTTCGCAAGCTGATTTTATTCGCACAAGAACTCTATTGGCATGATTTTGCCGTAGCTCTTAGTGCCAAGTGGCATTGGGCAATCATATTTATTCCCATGCTTGGAGCGTTAGTTGTTAGCCTGTTACGGCTCAAACTAGATCAGACCGAATTTAGACCTTCAGGAACAGCCCAACTTTCGACCACCAATGAGATAAGGCGTGACACTTGGCGATCGCCTTATTTACAAGTTCCCTTAAAAACTGTAACGGCAGCGCTATCACTTGGCTCTGGAGCTTCGCTAGGACCCGAAGGACCAAGCGTCGAGCTAGGCAGCAAAATTGGGTCATTGCTGGGACAGATGATGCAATTTTCTAGTGAGCGGATTCGGCTATTGATTGCAGCAGGCGGAGCGGCAGGACTAGCGGCAGGTTTTAATGCCCCGATTTCAGGAGTATTTTTTGCTCTTGAGGTATTACTACGCGATTCATCTCGGACTAACAAATCTAGCTCTAATTCTGACGTTAGCGTTGTCGTCATTGCCTCTGTGATTTCGGCACTAGTTTCTCAGATTAGTCTTGGTGAGAGACCCGCTTTCAGTTTGCCTGTTTATGAAGTACGCAGCTATTGGGAGTTACCTCTCTATCTGGGGTTGGGGGTGCTAGCTAGTGTCGTGGCGCTACTATTTACGCGAGCTATTAAACAATCCAAGCGGTTTTTTGCAGGAGAATGGGCGATCGCACCATTCATGCAAAAGTTACCAATGCCAATCAAATTGCTAATTGGTGGATTGTGTGTAGGAATTATCGCTTTGACTTTTCCTGAAGCGATCGGGATTGGTTACGAAACTGTGGAATCGATCCTGCAAGATACCCCTTTCACCATTCCTTTGCTAACTATTTTATTAGTAATTAAACTTTTACTAACGGCTATTAGTGCAGGAAGTGGCTTTGTTGGTGGTATTTTTGCGCCTTCTATTTTTTTAGGAGCAGTGCTAGGTAGTTTGTATGGACAGGCGATCGCCACCTTTTTACCCGCCTCATTTCCGATTGCCGCGTCTCCTGCTTATGCCTTAGTTGGTATGGCGGCCGTGCTAGCAGGTACAGTTCGCGCACCTCTGACATCAGTTCTCTTGCTATTTGAAATGACGCGTGACTACCGCATTGTCTTGCCATTGATGGCAGCCGTAGGACTTTGTGCGTGGGTACTTGATCAAATCGATACATCCAAGCCCGATCGCTTAATCATGCAATGGTCAGACTCGCCCGCAGATATCGAAGTTTTGGAAAAAATCAAGATTGCTGAAGTAATGACCCTAAACCCTGCTTCGATCAAGTATTCGATGCCTCTGTTCCAAGCTGCGCAATTTATCACTAGCGGCTATCACCACAGCGCCTTAGTATTTGATGATGCAAATCATTTGCAGGGCATCTTGACAACTCAAGATATTAAGCGTCTACTATCTGCACCTGAGAGCGATCGCCCACTGGAAGAAATGACTGTGCAGAATATTTGTACGCGCGAAGTAATCTGCACATTTGCGGATGAGTCTCTTGCTGAAGCGCTCAAACGCATGGCAACTAGGGACTTACGGCAGATGCCAGTTGTTGATCGCCATCAACCAAAGCGGGTGATCGGTATGGTTGATCGACTAGCGATTACGACAGCTTATAATACTGCCCTAACTAAACGGGCGATCGCTGCTAGAATTACAGCGATTAAGCCGACTGTAACCATTGCCTCTACTGTTGTACCAGTCCAAGGATGTCATGAATAGCGAAGAAATACTAATTGAGTTTTTGGTAAATGGCGATCGCGCTAATGGTGAGTTGATCAAATCGATTAGCACGACCAAAGTCAAAGACAGCATTCAGCAGATTGCCAGTCTAGTTCAACAACTAGCAACTGAAAGTTCTGCTAATAATGCTAAGAACAACGCGAATGGAATCATTCTTGATGAAGTCGAAGTCGCCATCAAACTCACAGCCTCAGGTGAGGCTGTGTTGCTGGGAGATGGGCAGAGCAATGGCACAATGACTTTACGGTTTCGCCGATCTCATGTTTCGAGTATCCAATTACCAATTACCATTGGAGAGACCACAGCCATTCCTGTGCAATCACTTAACTCTAGTACGGGGGTGAATTACAACAAATTACAAATTTTGCTATCCAGCGGTAAATGGCAAGAAGCAAATCAAGAAACATGGAATGTAATGTGTCAAGCAGCGCGTAAAAATATTGGTTCTGTATTGTCAGCCGATGATATTAAGCAAATTGCTTGTGATGACTTGCAGATTATCGATAGTCTGTGGCAGCAACATAGTCAAGGTCGCTATGGATTTAGCGCTCAAAATCAAATCTATATGTCATCAATTTTGGGATAAGCAATAATTAAAGGAGTTTCGATCATGGATCAGGACAAGCAGAAACAGATTACGGGGTACTTCATTGAGGAAGCAAAGGAACATCTTCAGACGATAGAGTCGGGGCTGCTCAATTTGCAATCATTGATGGGTGATGCTGAGGCTGTAAACGAAATATTTAGAGCCGCGCATTCGATTAAAGGCGGAGCCGCAATGTTAGGCTTTAGCAGTATTCAACATGTGGCGCATAACTTTGAAGATTACTTTAAAGTCATGCGTGAAAATAATACTTTTAAGATTGATCAGCATCTACAGACACTTTTTTTGCAAGCCTTTGATAAATTGCAAGAGTTAGTGGAGCTTTTACAAAGTCCCTATGGACTTAATAAAGATGCTGTTGATGGAATTATGTTGGGTTCTGATCAAATTTTTGCCAGTCTTAAAGCGCATCTGCAAAATTTGATTTCAGGTGCTTCTAAACCAGAAACTGATGTTAAGACAGATGTAAGAGTGATGTTGGGGGTTTTTCAGTCCGAAGTTCCGATGAAGTTACGGAATATGCTGGAGTTGTTTAAACAGCCTGATAGCCCTCGCAGTCGTCAAAATTTAGAAGCTATCTGCAATCAACTACAAGAAATAGGCGATCGCTTTAGTCTTGTGAATTGGTCAGTGATGATCCAGTCGGTACGCACGGCGATCGCCAATCCTAATAACCAATTTCGAGTTCTGGCTCCCATCTTGATTAAGGAAGTAAAACAAGCTCAAGAGCAAGTTTTAGCTCAGAAAGCGAATGGGATTAAAGCTTCACCGCAGTTATTACAATTGATACCTGCTAATTTATCTACTCAAACGGCATTCAGTCAAACGGCAGTTGTTACCAAGGTTGCTGCTAGCTCGTCTGATAATACTTCAGCCGATGAGGTGAGTAAGATTTTTGGGGCGGTGATTAAAGAAGATAAAGCCATGAAAGGCTGGCAAACCTTTAGCGATCTTGTTGCGTGGCGACAAAATGGAGCTTGGATTGCTTCTAATACAGTGCCGCCTCAGGCTACACCTGATGGACATTTCCCGACTCCACTCTGGTTAGCCGCTTGGCATCAGTCTAAAGATATGAAAGCGAGGGAGTTGCAGGCTCAGTATGCAGCGCTTCTAGCCAAAATTGCTAGCTGTAATTTATCCTAATTTATCTTTCTCATTTGGTTTCCCAACTTATTTTTAAGAGGTCTTAATTGAAAACTTTATTTGCTACGATTTTGGCAGTCACCGCCAGTACAAGTGTCGGTACATTAGCGATCGCATCTCCAGCCAATGAACCGCTAAGATACCTGAGTGCATTACCTGTTCAGGCTAATCCTGTCTATGTCTCTACATTTACAACGCGATCGCTTAATATTGCGAAGCAGATACCTAATGAGGCGATCGGTTTGTTGATGCTTGATATTGATCCGCGCTCTTGGCGAATGTCGAATCAACCTCAATTATCAGGCTATACTCCGATCAGCCCAATCACGGCTCTTGACAAGCTGCTTACCTTTTTAGGTCAAACTTCTGAATCAGCATTGCTCAAGGATGTCCAATCTTGTTTAGGGTCAGAAGTTGCACTCACTTTGTTACTTGAGCCTACGGATAAAAAAGAGTTGATGTTTGTCGCGATGTTGCCAGTTGTCGATGATCAACAATTTGATATTTTGATTAAGAAGTTTAAAAGTCGTAATTTATCAAAACTAACTGAGACAGTTTATCAGGGTGTGCAAATTCTAGAATTGGATTTAAAAAACAAGGCTGAAGTCAAGCCTGAAAACAGCAAGCCTGAGCAGGTCAAGCCCGAAACTTCTAAAAAGTCGCATATATCTAAGTCATTGCTCTCGCGCTTCAAGCACACTCAGCCCTCAACCCCGAATGAGCCAGAAAAAGAACCTGAGGAATCTATCTCTACAGATTTAGGGTTTAAATATATTGCAATCGCGAAGTTACCAAATGGAATGGCAATAATTGCTGACAATCGGCAAGCGATTAAGATGATGATTGATCTTAATCTTGCAAATGTTAGTTCTGAGGCTAAATCGCCATCTTTTGCTGACAATCAACTATTTTTGCGATCGCTTAACAATCCATTGTGGAATCGCTCGCTGATTGCAGGTTATGGCGATTTTAAAGGACTTACTCAATTTGCAGAATCTCTCGCTGAGGACTTGCCCGAGACTTCAGAAATTCCGGGGTTTAGCCGTGCTGAGTACATCCAAAGCTTGAAATATAGTTTGTCACAGTACAACAGCTTTGATTTATTTACATGGATAACGCCCAAAGGGTTACGGAGTCAGAGCAATAACTATTTCTCAGAAGTGCGATCGCCAAGCCCTAAGGATACAGAGACGCGCGATCGCTTGCTAGCCTATTTGCCAGCCAATATCTATGGTGCAGTTACCAGTCGCAATCTCAATCGGCAGTGGCAATGGTTTGTGGATGAGTCAAAACAGCAACCGACTTACAAGATTTTTGTTGAGGGACTGCGAACGTTTGTACCGATGATTTTGGGATCTGAATCAGGTATCGATATTGAGAAAGACTTCATCTCTTGGATGGATGGTGAATATGCATTTGTGGCTTTTCCTAGCGATCGCTCTGTTTTTAAGTCAATTGGCGTTAATCTAACGATGGGGATGTTGATTCGTACTTCAAAACCTGATGCAGCGAATGCATCTCTCGATAAATTAACTAAGTATCTTGTTAATTTAGGTAAAGACGTTCTCCAAGTTAAAAAGCGTCAAGTCGGGACGACTTTATTGACTAGCTTTGAGTTTCCTGATGGTCAAGAGCAGGGAAAAACTCAGAGTCTCTTTGCTTATGGATGGCGCGATCGCCAGACTCTAATGCTAACTCTTGGATCAGATACTGCGGCGGAGTTTATCCCAATTCCTAAGCCATCACTTGCTGATTCAGCCATGTTTCGCGATGCGATTTCTGAGATGCCGCAACCAAATTTTGGTTACTTTTATCTTGATGCTAATACGATCGGCAAGCCTTTATCTGAGTTAATTTTGTCAGGGTTAATTCCGTCTCTGGATGATTCGGCCAATCAGCCAGCCAATCCAGAGTTATCATCGACAATCAAAAAAGCTATAGATAAACTCGGCGGATTAATTTTTGTCTATTCAGAAACTAGCGATCGCTTTCAAGCCGATTTCTTTCTTGGTTTAAAACCCTAGATTTTCCTCTCCTCTTGCCTGTGGGAACAGGAGATATTTTTATTTCCTGTTCTTTTTTACTTTTCTTATTCCCAATGACGGTCTAAACAATGTCTGATCTATCAACTCAACTGCAGAAATTAGTAATTGCCAGTGGCAATGCTGGCAAGGTAGAAGAGTTTCGTGCTTACTTAGCAGACTTAGGTCTAACCTTAATTCCCAAACCTGACAGCATCGATGTTGAAGAGACAGGTATAACATTTATTGAGAATGCTCGACTCAAAGCCTCTCAAGTGGCGATCGCGACTGGAGGATGGGCGCTTGCTGATGACTCTGGGTTAGAAGTAATCGCTCTTAATAATGCTCCAGGAGTATTGTCAGCGCGTTATGCAGATACGGATAGCGATCGCATTAATCGAGTTTTGCAAGAACTCGGTAATAGCTCTCATCGAGAAGCTCAGTTTGTCTGTGCGATCGCGATCGCCTCACCCGATGGTGCGATCGCCGCCGAAGCGATCGGCATATGTAAAGGTACGATCGCCGATGCACCGCGCGGCAATGGGGGCTTTGGCTATGATCCGATCTTCTTAGTGCCACAGCTTCAGCAGACCTTCGGCGAGATATACCCTGAAGTCAAAGCCAAAATCAGCCATCGAGCCTTAGCCTTAGATATACTCCGCTCTAAATTAGAGTCACTGGTTGGCTCACATTATTCCGCGTAATAATATCAATTAGTTCTTGCTTAATCTCTACTGCTTGTTCATTATCGATTTGGCATGTTCCCGCATTGACATGTCCACCACCCTCATATCTCAGCATCAACTCACCAATATTGATAGGACAGGTGCGGTTAAGAACAGACTTGCCAACTGCGAACACCGAGTTTTGTTTTAATCTTCCCCACATCATATGAATAGATATATTGCACTCAGGATATAGCGCATATATCATAAAGCGATTGCCCGCATAGATTGTGGACTGATCTTGGAGATTCACGATGACTAGCTTGTCGTGGATTTCGGAACAACGTTGGAGCTGCTTTTTAAAGATTTCTTGCTGCACAAAATAGAGTTCCACACGCTCTTTGACATTGGGAAGCTCCATTATCTCTTCGATGGTCATATGCCGACAAGCTTCAACTAATTCCATCATCAAGGCATAGTTAGAGATCGTAAACTCACGAAATCTTCCTAATCCTGTCCGCGAATCCATCAAAAAACTCAACAATACCCAGCCTTGAGGATGGAGAATGTCGTCAATATCAAACTGAGCAGAATCGCACTTATCCACAGCCTGCATCATCGCTTGGGAAATCTGGGGAAACTTTAATTTGCCACCGTAATAGTTGTAAACAACTCTAGCGGCTGATGGTGCTTCGCCTTCGATAATATGATTTTCAGGAGTGTCATAAATCCGCATCGTCTCACTCACATGATGATCAAAAATCAGATGCGCGCCCTCTATATATGGCAAGTTGGTCAAAATATCGCGATCGCAGACTTCAACTTTGCGATCTTGGACATCTTTAGGATGCACAAATAGGATGTCATCAATCATGTCTAATTCTTTAAGCAACACGGCGCTAACAACGCCATCAAAATCGCTACGCGTAATTAATCGATATTTTTTTGTTGCAGTTGACTTTATTTCAGTTGTCATAGACTGATTTTCCTAAGCTAAATATTTTAAGACCAATCATCTTGATCTTCGTCTTGTGAAGTATAAACTTTACCGATCGCATGAATGGCTCTGGTCTTAGTAAATAAAGTCTCTTCAGTAAATTGCCAAGCACTAAGCGCCTTGACAAGATCAGCTTGAATATCACGCGCTCCCACAAAATCTTTATAACGCACGATTAATCGCGCCAATTCGGCGCGATCGCGATTGCTGGGTGCTGTTTGAATCAATAGCTCATTTAAGATTTGGCGATCTTTAGAGTATTGAGGATGTCTTTGATCTTTTACTTCTGCCATAAAAACTAATCGCCAAAAGCGCTGCGATGCAACGCTTTTGGTTAGTGCCTCAAGATAATTACTTCATTACCAGTTACAGCGCTGCGTGCAATCAAATGATTTTCGGCATCAGCGACCAATAACTTTTTGAAGTTGAGCGATCGCGATCTGTTTTGCAAATCTGTGACCAGCTGAGTTTGCTGACCTGCATCTAACTGATACCATCCATCCGAGAGTGCCACAACTAATCGTCCGCGCTTAAAGTTAGTCTGCACTGAACCGAGCAGAGTCTCACCATATGGATTTGCCACTTCTTTAACTTGAGTTTTGACTTTGGCGATCGCAATTTGTTCAGCAGTTAAAGGCACATCGCCGCTCTCTGGCTTTACCAAATCGTTAACAGGTATCGGCTGCTTTTGTGAAGTTTTATTAACCGCGACAGGCGTTGTGGCGACTTTGTTAATATCCTTTTTGGTATTTTGACTATGAGCGAGAGATGGCTTGAAAATCAACAATAGCGAAAATAAGGTTGCTAATGCGATCGTGCCAGCGCGCTTGTCAACGATACTTTTAACTTCATGAGAAAGCGTAATCTTGCTTGCCGTATCTTTGATAAACCGCCAGACTGGGGCAGTTGCCGTGAGGGATTTTTTCCAAATATTATTGGCTTGGAGCTTTTCCCAAGAATTAACCAAAGAGGGAGTTGCCGCCGCTTTAGTTGAAGTCTTTTGCCAAATATTGGTGGCGATCGGATCGAGCTTGTCTACAGTACTTTGCAAAAATGCCAAAATCTTCGGTGTTACCTGCTCCTTGACAAACTTCCAAGCAATGCCAAATTCTTGCTTTGCTTGCGCTACCATCGGAGATACAGGCTCATCGACTGCCTTTAACAAAGCCGTAGGATTGCCAGATTCATCTAAGATAATCTCTTGATTAACTAAACCTTGATTATCCAAACTTTGTTGTAATTTTGTTAAGACAACAATCGAAGCAGCGATCGCTTTAGCTGAGATAACCCGTCCTGTCTTCAAGGCTTTATTTAAGATCGAGTTGCTTGAAGAGCCAGCAACACCATCTGTTGTCGTTAAATCTGATGTAACGAGCTTAATTTGTAGGCTTTGCAATGCAGGCAGCAAACTTTTAACGAGCTTAAGTGATAGCGATCGCAATTGCGGCTGCACCTTTGTCCAAGTTTGGCTAACTTGCTGGGAAACACCCTCAATTACCCTTGTAGTCTTGTTCTTCGTCACATTTACCTCCTGTCACAACTCACGCGATCGCTTACGAAAAGTATCATAAATTATGTTGCGAGAATAACATATCTTGAAACATTGGATTATTAAGTCATCTTTATAACCTATGCAAATACTTCTAAGCAAATCGTTCAAGACGGTTTCAGCTTTGATCATCACACCTGAATGCAGGGCTAATGCTTTAAATTGGTATAGTTAATTAGGCTTAGTGATTCTGATTTCTATCTTTGTTTTTATTTTCTCAAATATTATCAAATATTATTTAAACATCATGCGTATTCTCGCTCTAGCTTGGGAGTTCCCGCCACGGATGATTGGAGGAATTTCTCGCCATGTAGCTGAGCTTTACCCCGAAATTATTAAGCGCGGACATGAGGTTCATTTAGTTACGGTGGCGATCGCCAATCAGCCATCAGAAGAAATCGTGGATGGTATTTATGTCCATCGTATTCACATTGATGAAAACAATGATTTTTTTCAATGGGTGGCAAGCATGAATGCAAATATGCTGGATTTTGCTAGGGATTTTTTGACTCGCAATCCTACTCATAATTCTATTGATTTGCCTATTAATTTGATCCATGCTCATGATTGGCTGGTTGATGAAGTCGCGATCGCGCTCACAACTGAATTTCAGATACCTTTAATTGTGACCATTCATGCTACAGAATATGGGCGATGCCACGGAATTCACAATGATTCTCAAAGATATATTCATCAAAAAGAAATTCGGCTGATCCAAATTGCCCAAAGAGTGATTGTTTGCTCTGAATACATGCGTGGAGAATTGATACGCGCGCTAGATTGCCCGACCGAAAAAATTGATGTGGTTTACAACGGCTTAAGTGTAGATCGTTGGCAAAATATTACCGCCGCGCACCAACTAGACTTTGATCGTCAAGCTCTGCACTCTCAATATGCGGCAGCCGAGGAAGCGATCATCTACTACGTTGGAAGGATCACCTACGAAAAAGGTATCTATGTGCTGCTAAATGCTTTACCGAAAGTACTGGCGGCGATGAATGATCAAGTGCGTCTGGTGATTATTGGTACTGGAGATGCTTATTCGATCTTATTGCAACGCCAAGCTTGGGATTTGGGGATTTATCACAAGGTTTTGTTTACAGGTTTTATGGCGGATGCTGATTTTTGGAAATTTCAGACGATCGCGCGCTGTGCAGTTTTCCCTAGCCTTTACGAGCCATTTGGCATTGTCGCCCTTGAAAGTTTTGCGGCTGCAATCCCACTTGTCGTCTCCGATACAGGTGGATTGCCCGAAGTTGTACGAGATGGGGTGACAGGTGTTGTAACGCAGGTCAATGATGCTAACTCGTTAGCAGATGGAATTATCAATATTTTGCAAGATACTGAGTATGCAAAAACCTTAGTTAATAATGCTCAAGCTGACTTGAAAGATCGCTTCGCATGGGACAAACTCGCCGCTCAAACTGAAGTTGTTTTTTTCAAAGTAGAAAACTAGCTAGATTACTTCAAATTTTGATTAGCAGGTAGAACGACAACTTTTGGCTGAGGCGTGTTGCGTGTTCCTGATGGTGATGGCAAAAAAGATAAGACTACAGTGAGAAAGGCGATCGCGACCATACTGCCGATGAAAAACTTTGCGAACCACAGCTCATTGAGATCAAGCTGAGGATTGGGATTGTGAGAGGTCATAATAATTTTGATTGAATGGGGATAGGTATTTATATGTAATGAGTGACGAATTAATTTGTAAATAGAGTCCCCAAAAGTTCCAATTCTCTTTATTAAATGGGGATCGCTATTTTTTGATTAAGGTTCTTTCTAGTTGTTGTCGAGGACGAGAGGATAGAGGCGTTTCCATCTTTTACTCGATTTACATGTCCCTCCAATATACATTAACACGGGTTTTTGAAATGATGAGATTAGGTCGCCTCATAATTTGCATCACTATCATAGAGTCGAGAATTTCGCTGTATTCCTTCACCAAAGAGCGATCCCTGTTCATAGCTTAATGTCTTTTTGGTGTTGTACGGTGAGGGGACGACCTCCAGTCTAGTTATAATTTAGATAAAAAAATTGCCTGCTCAACTTCTCCCATCACCGATCTTATCTGGACAACCTCTGACCGCGCTCGCACCGATGCAGGACGTGACTGATCTTGCATTTATGCAAATGTTGAGTGAATATGGCTGCCCTGATTATTATGTAACTGAATATTTTCGGGTCTATACTAATTCCAATATCGACAAGAAAATTCTCAAATCGATTACGTTAAATACAACGGGGCGACCTGTATTTGCACAAATAATTGGTGAGAGCATTCCTGATATGTTGCGGATTGCTAAACAATTAGCTACTTATCCGATCGCGGGAATCGATCTTAATTTGGGCTGTCCAGCACCACGGGTTTATCGCAAAAATGTCGGCGGTGGGCTATTGCGAGAGCCTGAAACTATTGAGCGGATTTTTGATGCTTTGCGATCGCATATTCCAGGATTGTTTACGGTCAAAATGCGCGTGGGATTTGACTCGACTGACAATTTTGAGCGTCTGTTGCAATTAATTAATCAATATCAAATCGATCTGCTCAGCTTGCATGGCAGAACTGTAAAGGAGTTATATCGAGGTGGTGTGCATTATGACTTGATTCGTCAAGCGGTGCAGACAGTAAATTGCCCTGTGCTGGCTAACGGAAATATTACCTCATATATCAAGGCGGAACAGGTTTTGCAGGAGACAGGTGCGGCGGGAGTAATGATCGGGCGATCAGCGATTCGTAATCCTTGGATTTTTCAACAAATACGCGATCGCTTTGCAGGAAAGCCTGTGAAAGTAGTCACTCTTGGCGATGTTTATCGCTATATTCAGCATCTTTACGCGATTACTTATCAAGATGATCTTCGAGAAAAATCGCATATTAATAGCCTCAAAAAATTCTTAAACTTTATCGGCACAGGCATCGATTCTGAAGGAAAATTTTTAGTAGGAATGCGATTAGTCCAGTCAAAAGATGCACTTTTTGATTTGTGCGATCGCTATTTACTTACTGAAGGCGATCGCCCTTTCGCGATCGAGCCTTATGAAAATCTCGTGGCACGTCCTAGTTGTGAAGACCCTCACCCCAGCCCTCTCCCGCAGGAGAGGGAGCAAAATTAGTTGAGATAATTTAACGGAAGTAGCAATATGCAAAAACAAAAACGGTTTTGGATGGGAATCTTAATTAGTTTGGCGATCGCGATTTTCGCTAGTTTCGTTGTGCATGATCTACCAGTTCAGGCGCGCGATCGCACATTTATAGATATATCCCTAGACTTTATTAATGAATACCAGCTTCCGAAACAGAAATTTGAGAATACACGTGTTGGTGGATTGTCGGGACTGGCTTATGATCGGCGCGATGATACTTTTTATGCAATCTCTGATGATCGTAGTGAGTTTGCGCCTGCCAGATTTTATGCACTCAAACTAAAGTTCAATCAGCAAATTAATTTGCAGAAATCACAACCTAAGTTAGAGAACGTGGAAGTGATTGGCGTGAACTTCCTTAAAGATAAAACAGGAAACACTTATCCCAAAGGAGAAGTTGATACTGAAGGGATCGTGCTAACAGGCGATCGCACGGTTTTGATCTCTAGTGAAGGTGTAACTAGAAAAAACATTCCACCATTTATTGATGAATTTGATCTGCTCTCAGGTAGATGGTTACGAAGTTTACCGATTCCATCACGTTATCTATTTGCACCTGAAAAGAATGATCTTAAGAATGATTTCAAAAAGGTAAAGCAAGAACCACAGGGAGTGCGTGATAATCTGGGATTTGAGTCCCTAGCAATAATTCGGGACTCGATTGGCGATCCTTATCGAGTATTTACAGTTACCGAAAGCGCTCTAGCTCAAGATGCTCAACCTGACGATCAACAGCCCAGTGAGAGTCGGTTTTTACATTATCTAGTTAGTAATCTAGTTGAGAATATCGCGCCGCTAATTGTGGCAGAACATCGATATCCTGTCGAATCACTAACTCCGCCCGCCACCCAAATTGGAGTCAATGAACTTGTCGCGATTGATCGCGGTGGTCATTTTCTGACGCTAGAGCGTTCCTATGGCGCAACCTCAGGATTTAGCGCTAAAATCTGGCAAATCGCGACAGGCGCTGCAACTGACACTTCATCGATCAAAAGTTTTCGCACAAGCCCCAATGTGCGCTCAATCCGTAAAAAGCTAGTTCTTGATTTGGCAACGCTGGGTATTAAATTAGATAATTTGGAAGGAATGGCGATCGGTCCACGCTTGGCTGATGGTTCCCAAAGTCTGACTTTGGTGAGCGATGATAACTTTAGCGACAAGCAATTTACGCAATTTTTATTATTTCGCCTAAATCGCTAATTTACCGCAATTTTCTTTCAAACCCGCCACAACTAAAAATATAAAACCCATTGCGGGGCTGCGCCCTGCGACCCTCTTTGTGGCTCATTTGATCGGAAGTGCTGTAGTTAATAATTGGCAGTGTGCGGCGAAGCTGCCCACTGCCAATTATTAACTGGGAAGAAAGTCGTTGTGACTCAAGTTCCTGTATTCTTGATTATTAACTTTTTAATAAACTTATAAATCAAGCGATCGCCATGCCACAAGCGTATGTACTGGGACTGGGACAGTCAGGAATCTCTGCCGCAAAACTGCTCAAGGCTGATGGCTGGCAGGTAATAGTTAGCGATAGCAGCACCAGTCCTAGTCTAGAACAGCGAAAACTTGCTTTAGAGTCAGCAGGAATTGTCGTTGAGCTTGGCGCATTTCCAGATTTTGCGAAGTTAGTTTCGTTGGGACAAGTCGTAGACTTAGTAGCAGTTAGCCCAGGTGTACCGTGGGATTGTGAACAAGTCAAGCAAGCGCGATCGCTTGGTCTTGATACAGTCGGCGAGATCGAATTAGCATGGCGCTATCTCAAAAACATTCCCTGGGTGGGCATCACTGGCACTAATGGCAAAACTACGGTTACAGCATTGACAGCAGCGATTTTTCAGGCGGCTGGCTTAAAGGCGATCGCTTGTGGCAATATTGGCTTGCCTGCTTGCGAAATTGCCTTACAAGTACTAAATCAGCAAATTCAACCAGACTGGATTATTGCCGAACTGAGTAGTTATCAAATCGAATCTATCCAGACTGTTAAACCCAAAATCGGTATCTGGACAACGTTTACACCCGATCATCTCAATCGCCACTATACCTTAGAAGCTTATCGCAATATCAAAGCAAGTTTGCTCGAACATTCAGAACATGTTGTTTTGAATGGGAATGATCCCTACTTAGTAAACTTTGGGGCGGCGATGTGGCCTAAAGCAATTTGGACAGAGATTGATGAGCAGATGGTCGAAGCGATCGCTGATGGCGCTTGTATTGATCATGGCATTGATCAGGGCTGGGTCAAGTTTCGCGGCGAGAATATTTTCCCGATCGCGCATTGGCATCTCTTAGGTAAGCATAACCAACAAAATCTATTGCTAGCAGTCGTGGCAGCAAAGCTAGCAGGAATTAGCTCCGCGCATATTGATCGCGCGATCTCAGATTTTCAAGGCGTACCGCATCGTCTGGAACATATTCGGCGCTATCAAGGTATTGCTTTTGTCAATGACAGCAAGGCGACAAACTATGATGCGGCTGAAGTCGGACTCAGAGCCGTGTCAGCCCCCGTGATCTTAATCGCAGGTGGTCAGCCGAAGCAAGGCGATCCGAAGTCATGGCTAGAACAAATCCATCAAAGAGCGATCGCGGTATTATTAATCGGTGAGGCTGCACCATTGTTTGCGGAAATGCTCAGAGACGCAGGATTTAAAAACTATCAAATCGCAAAAACTCTGGACATAGCCGTTAAACAAGCCGCAAACATTGCCCATCAACGCGCTCACAATCATCCTAGTCAGCCCCTGCCAACTGTGCTATTCTCGCCTGCATGTGCTAGCTTCGACCAATTTGCTAATTTTGAGCAGCGCGGCGATCGCTTCCGCCAACTTTGTCAAGAACTTTCATGACTCCATCTTTTCTACCCAAAGACCTTGCTACGATTAATCTATTCAAACGCCGCACCGTGCTGATTTGGATCATTCTTGCCATGGCAATGATTGGATTAATCGTGCGCTTAGTTTATTTGCAAGTTATCACTGCGCCAGACTTGCTAGACAAAGCACGGCGGCAGCAAATGTTTACGTTGCGACCATTTATTCCTCGCCGCACGATTACTGACCGCAAAGGAACAGTTTTAGGGATCGACCGACCTGTCTACACTCTATTTGCCTATCCACATCTCTACAAAAAAAAGCCTGAAGAGATTGCCGCCGCACTCGCACCGATTCTCAGACGACCAAACGAAAAGCTGCTCAGCGTTCTCACGCGTGACACAACTTCCATTCAAGTCGAATATTGGCTATCTGAAGAGAATGCTGATCTGATCTACAATTTACGCCTTGATGGTTTAGAACTAATCCAACAGCGCCATCGACTCTATCCACAACAAGACCTCGCAGCCGAACTACTCGGCTATGTAAATGTTGATCATCGTGGTCAAGCAGGAATCGAACTTAGTCAAGAAAAATTATTAGAGCGCAACGATCAAGCTCCTGAGGTTGCTCAAGATGGCAATGGCAAATTAATTCCCAATCGCATTCCTGCGGGGATGATCCGCAGCGATCGCACCAGCTTACAAATGACGATTGACTCACGCATTCAACGCACGGCACGACAGATACTCAAGCAACAGATGGTCAAGTTTAATGCCAAACGTGGCTCTGTCATCGTCATGGATGTTAGAGATGGTGGACTGCTGACATTTGTGACTGAGCCAACCTATGACCCCAATCGCTATTACGAATCAGATGTCAAACTATTCAAAAATTGGGCAGTCTCTGATCTTTACGAACCAGGTTCCACTTTTAAGCCTCTTAATGTAGCGATCGCTCTGGAAGCAGGAGCAATCCAGCCCGACACAGTACTAAATGATGAAGGCGTGCTGACTATTGGCGGCTGGCCCGTAGCAAACTTTGATTACGAACAAGCAGGACCTGTTGGCGCTCTCAGCATCGGTCAAATTTTAGAGCGATCGAGCAATGTTGGCATGGTACATATCATCCAACGCATGAAACCATCAGTTTATTATGGTTGGCTAGAGCGCATCGGACTGGGCGATATCTCAGGTGTCGATCTGCCTTCCGAAACGCCTAGCGCTCTTAAACCGCAAGAACAATTTATCGAATATGTAATTGAACCCGCCACAGCTTCGTTTGGACAAGGTTTCTCGCTGACCCCGATTCAGATGGTACAGCTACATGGGATTCTCGCAAGTGGCGGCAAGTTGCTCACCCCCCATGTTGTCAAAGGATTGGTCAATGAAGACGGTGAAGAGTACTATCAGCCCAAGCTACCAACCCCTCGCCAAATTATTTCATCAGCAACGGCGCAAAGGGTGGTGGAGATGATGACAGGAGTAGTCGAAAGAGGTACGGGTAAGCCTGCCCGAATCCCAGGTTATCGGATTGCAGGTAAAACTGGAACTGCTCAAAAAGCATCAGCTACAGGCGGTTATTCTGCGGCAAAAATCACTAGCTTTGTGGGTATATTTCCATCTAAAGAGCCTCGCTATGTAGTGCTAGCTGTGATTGATGAACCGATTGGGGCTGATGCTTTTGGCTCCACCGTAGCGGCTCCAATTGTCAAAACTGTAATCGAAGATATCATCGTCACCGAAGGTATTCCCCCCAGCCATCCTGAAGAAGTTACTTCAAAAATACCCACCCTTCCTGAACTAGTATCGCCGTCTCAGCCGCAAGATACTGCCACACCTGCGCCCAAAATCTCTCCTAGCCCTCAAGTGACCCCCTCTCGTTGATGAACTGCACCGTAAATCATCATTTCTTTAGGACTATCCCGTTTTTTTCATAGTTTGTTAAACACGGTTTGTTAAAATGGTACAGGTGAGACAAATTTAGGACTCTAATTATGGCAAATGTCGAAATTTATACATGGCGGATGTGTCCTTTTTGCATAAGAGCAAAACATTTACTCGACAAGAAGAGCGTAAAGTATACCGAATATGTAATCGATGGTGATGACGCTGCGCGATCGGCAATGGTAGCTAGAGGTTCTGATGGTAAACGTTCTGTACCGCAGATTTTTATCAACGATCAACATATTGGTGGTTGTGATGCCATTCATGCACTAGATCAACAGGGCAAGCTCGATTTAATGCTGGCTTAAGTTCTAGATTCTGGCGACTAGATAGACTACTAGATTTTTTGTGGATAGTGGGGTAATCGCTTCTATCCACAAGTTAAAACTAAAACAGAAATCAAGGAATCAATCAATGAAAACTAGAAAACTGGGTAATCAAGGGCTGGAAGTTTCTGAACTCGGTCTTGGCTGTATGGGAATGTCTGAATTTTATGGTGGTCGTGATGAACAAGAAGCGATCGCCACTATTCATCATGCTATAGAACTCGGCGTTAACTTTCTCGACACAGCTGACATGTATGGTCCTTTTACTAACGAGCAGCTCGTTGGTAAAGCGATTAAAGATCGCCGCGATCGCGTGATTTTAGCCACAAAATTTGGCAATGTTCGTAGTGCTGAAGGTGGCTGGTTAGGCATTAGCGGCAAACCTGAATATGTACGTCAGTCTTGCGATGCATCATTGCAACGCTTAGGAGTTGATGTGATCGACCTTTATTATCAACATCGCGTTGATGTGACCGTGCCGATTGAAGAGACGGTTGGCGCAATGGCAGAATTAGTTAAACAAGGTAAAGTAAGGTATCTTGGCTTATCAGAAGCCGCACCTGCTACGATCCGCCGCGCCCAAGCCGTCCATCCAATTTCGGCTCTCCAAACTGAATATTCGCTTTGGAGTCGCGAACCAGAAGATGCGATATTACCAACTTTGAGAGAACTAGAGATAGGCTTTGTTGCTTACAGTCCATTGGGTCGAGGTTTTCTGACTGGAGCGATCGCTAGTCCTGATGATTTTGCCGCCGATGATTATCGGCGCAATGCACCACGCTTTCAAGGTGATAATTTTACTAAAAATCTAGAATTAGTGTCACAAGTAAAAGCGATCGCTGCTGAAAAAGGAATTACTGCAGGACAGCTGGCTCTAGCATGGCTGTTAGCGCAAGGTGATGATATCGTTCCCATTCCTGGGACAAAACGCCGCACCTATTTAGAAGAGAATATTGGCGCGGCTACTGTGATTTTGACAGCCGAGGATATTAGTCGAATCAATGCTGTTGCGCCTCAAGGTGTTGCATCAGGCGATCGCTATGCTGCCCAATCCATGAGTAGTCTCAATCGTTAAGATTCAGATTTCCTTTTTGAAAAATTAGACGGGTAAGATGGATAACACCATCTCCTGTCTAATTTTCAAAAAATGGGTGATTTAGGCGATCGCTATCAAGCCCAAAACTTATCTTCTTCTGTCATCTGTTGTTGCTGCATAAATGCGATCGGTCCCTGCAAAAACTCTTTGATCGTGATGCGGCGATCGCGAAAAGCAATTGCAAGTTTATGCAATTGTTCGATGATTTCGATTTGAGCTTCCATCTCAACTAAAGCCGTACCAATCGGATCGCCACCATATTTGGTTATTCTTCTAAAGTTGGCTGTTATCTGACCTTGTGGAGTATTTTTAGTTAATTTAAGTTGCAGTTTTAAGTTGCTAAGTTGATTTTTTAAAAATGCATTTTCCGCATCAACTTTGGCACATTCGCGCATCAAGTCATCGTTGCTATCACGATTAATGATCTCATTTAAATCTTGCTGCTTTTCAATTGCCAATAGCTTTGCCAAATCTCCATTTTGATATGCTTGGTTAATCTCTTTCATCACCTCTGTGCAGTATTCTCTCTTAGCTTCATCCGTGACTTTGTCAGGATGGAAAACTTCGGCAAGGCGCAAAAAAATCTGGCGGATTTTTTTTAGTTCTTCTCGGTCTAGTTTAGATATATCTTCTATAGATTTTTGAGGCGATCGCTCTTGATCGTTGTCCCAATTTGACGAACTTTTAGAATTATCGCTTTCAGGTATATCTGCATCAAATTGTGAGCTATTCGGAGTTATAAATCCATCTGATTGGAGATTGTAATAAATTGTCTGGATATCTTTACGCGGCTTCTTTCCCAATTTCCTAGCTGCAAAAATTTCCTTAAATACGTTATGAATTTGTCGATCGAGTTCTAATATCCTTTGACGGAAAGGAGCGCTCCGCTGAGTAATCTGGATGCTAATTTCTTCAATACTGTTATTTAAATTATCTAATTCAGCGCGATTTTTCTCAATCTGGCTTAAAAACTTTTCATTTTCTTTTGTCAAAAAATTTAAGCGAAGCCGAAGGTCGGAAAGTCCCAGTTCAGTTTTAAAAGAGGTAGCAGAATGGGAATTAGACGCTTTCTTAGATTTTCGAGCCATAAGAGATAGATTTTGCAGAGTATCAACGCTAGTATTTTAAGCACAAATTCTAAGTGAAACCTGACGGCGCGATCGCCTCTTTTGAGAGATATTAAATGGCGATCGCTGTCAATTAGTCGTATCTTTTTGGGTCTTTCTTTTCCTTCTTCTCAGAAGGGTCTTTCTTAGGCTTTTTAGTCTCTTTATTGTTCTTTTGTTCTTTTGACATTATTTTAGCTCCATTGCATATAGAATCGTGGCATAAAAGATAATTTACTCCACCTATGTTATCTATTTTAACAATAATTTGGGAGCTTTCCCAATATCTCTCTGGCTATGTGATTGGATATGTGATTTTTCTATGCAGTCCAATAGGGTGAAGTGCAATCTGAAGCGATCGCCTTATATTTAGGCTAATAGCTATAAACAGCTAAATGTGTATGCTGGAGAGCGATCGTCATGATGTCTACTCAAAATCCTAAAGCGCATATCCCTACACCTAATGCACTTGCGATGGGAATGGCTATCAAAAAAATGTATGAGATGGGGCGGAAAGATTTTGATTCAGAAGATTTTTCTGGACTAAAATTGTCTTGCTGTAAGCTAACAGAAATTAATTTAACAAATGCTGATTTACGAGACGCTGATCTTGACTTGACCGATTTAAGTGAAGCTAACTTGCATGGCGCAAATCTGGAACGAGCAAGCCTTATTTTTACAGATTTGACTAACGCTGATTTGAGTAATGCAAATTTAACGGGGGCTAATCTAGGGGGAGCGAATCTGAGTGGTGCAATTTTGAAAGGCGCAATTTTGCAAAGGGCAAATTTGCGCGGTGCAAATTTGAGCATGGCACATCTTGAATTTGCCGATCTGCAAGGGGCTAATCTAACAGGAGCAAATTGCTTGGGCTGCGGTTTGAGTTATACCAATCTCAAAGATGCAGATTTAACTGATACAAATTTGACCGATGTAAATCTGGATAATTTAAATTTACTCAATTCCGATCGCTAGTCTTTTATAAACAGTCGCTAACGCGTCCGCATCTCCGACATTGCCAGGGAATAAAACAACGGGTAAATCAGGGAATCGCGGATGATTTTCGGGGGTACGCACTACTGAGCAACCCGCGAGTATTTGTCCTAAAAGTCTGGCAGTTGGCAGATTTAGCCCCGTGCTTAAAACATCGTTAGATGTAATCCCACCCTTACTAATTAAAAAACCAATATCCTCAGGTAATTCCTGCACGATCGCCATTAAGAGTGCCGAGACTGATTGACCAAAAGCGAGACGAGTCGCAATATCAGCAAACTCTAACTCTTGGCGACTGGTGAACACCACCGCAGTTTGCCCAGCTTCATGAGCTTGTTGAACTTGGGTTAATGCTTCTTGTTTAAGGATTTCTAACTGAGCAATGGGATCATTTAATAATCGAGAGACATCAATTTCGACTGGTGTTGTGTTGGCAGCTTTGAGCAGGTTTTCGAGCTGCTCGGTAGTCTTTTTGACATGAGAGCCAACGATCGCTACACCCGCTTTTGGCGATCGCATATATTTCGACATGTCCTCAGCAGGAATAGGCTGAGATGGCAACTTGGCAAGGGCTGTCAGCAAACTTGCGGCACTACGAAATAGAAATCTTTTACCCGTAGTAGCGATCGCCAAAATGTCAGCCGCAAATTGATTGAGGTCAGCTTGATTCTCGGCATCCACCACCACACATTGATTATCATGCAACCGCGCTAAGCGTTGACGCGTACCCGAACGAATATCACCTAATAAAAAGCGTTGCACCTTTGCCGCAGGAATTTTGCCTTTAGTTTTTTCTTCGACATAATCAGGTAAATAGCTATGTTGATAGCCAAATACAGAATCCTTCGCAAACTCAGTTTCATGGACTGGTGTTGGCACGCCGTTGACAACGAGATAATGCACACTCGATTTTGTAAAGCGACCACCTTCAAAAAATGCTGGTACAAGGAAATGTGCATCAAAGCCGCCTAGCTCTTCGGCGATCGCGTCAGTCTCGATCGGATAGTGACCGCGCAGGGTCGAGTCTGAGCGACTAACGATCATAAAGTCTTGGATATTCTCGGCGGCGATCGCCACTTTGAGATTGCAACAAACTTCGCGAGTCACATTCATAGCAGCTTCAGGCGTAAGCGATCGCGTATTTGTTAGTACAAACACAATTGGCGAAGCATCAGCAAGCCCAATCCGTAAGGTTTCCACATCCCAGCGAGTCAGCAATAGACAACTATGCACAGTTTGCGAACCTGTCGGATCGTCATCAAGAACAATAATTTTCGGTTGTCGGGAAGAAGTCACTGCCATTGCATTTATTATTTACTATTGGTTAGAGAAGTCAGTTAATAAAAAGGTTTTAGGGCTTGTAAAATCACGGCTGAAGCGCGTTTAGCATCTTCTGGTTGATCTAGAGTTTGGCTTACTTGAGCTAGCTGATTTTCTAATGCATCAAATGTTTCGTAGGTTTGAAAGATAAGCTGCATCAAATCATCAAGATCATAAGTATAGAGTGCTGACCAATCTCGCTCTTGGGGGCTAAACCGATAATTTAAACTAGAAAATAAAAGAATTTTGGCATGAAGAGGGCAAACATTTCGCGAAATATCGGCTCGCAAATCAAATAGGTTAGTTAGGTATTTGAGGTTATGCCTATGGGGAATCGTTGATTGAGTGTCATGCTCGTTTTTTTCAAAGGCAGTTTGTTTTTTTGCCGCGATCGCCGAAGATGCCTCTGGATTTAAAAAGCTCTTTGGGAGGTTACCTTCATCTCGCAAAGTATAGAGAAACCCAATGCTATCGATAATATTATCGGCAGCAAGAAGATAGTCTGATTGCTTACTGAGTTGTTTAACATGGCTGTTTAACTTTTGTTTGAGCATATTCAAGTCGGGAAACATGATCATCAATTCGCGCACAAGCTGCCGTGTGTGCAACGCTTTGACTTCATTGACATCATTTGACCAAGTATCATGACAAGTAAAGAGGATGAGTCGCTTGATGCGAAGTACATTGCTGTCTTGCTCCAAGCTATCTATAACTTCCTCCAGAAGATTTAAATCTTCCATAGCTTTTTTGTTACGCAATTCGGCAATGCTAAGTTGTCATCTTGGTCGATAAAGGCGTTCTGCGTCAAGGCTAAATTTACAGAAACAATATCCTAAGCGTATGTTTTGCCATCTGGCATAGTTGCATCAGTAAAAATTGTGCCGATTGTGCTAGCTCCACTAAGTTCGGCTCTAGTCAATATCGCCTTACTGAAATCAGCTCCATCAAGGTTGGCTCTGACTAGATAAGCATCAACTAGACTTGCCTGATTGAGATTTGCATTGTCTAAACGCGATCGCGACAGATCGCTACCTGTCAGAATAGCTTGAATTAATCCAGTATTACTCAAAGTTGCCATACTGATATTGGCTTTAGTTAAATTAGCTGCAAACAAGTTAGCAAGATGAAGGTTGGCATTTTTGAGATCAGCTTTGAGCAAGTTAGCACTTTTAAGATTGGCTTCAGTGAGATTTGCCCCACTAAGATTCGCTTCTGTAAAAATTGTCCCGATCGCGATCGCGCCACTAAGATTTGCACCTTGTAAATTCACTCTTGTAAGAGTCGCCTCACTGAGATTTGCCCCAGAAAGATCGACCCCACTTAAATCGGCTCCACTCAGATTTGCGCCACGCAAGTCGGCTTTTCGTAAATTTGCACCACTCATGGTTGTGGGAGGATAGCCACGCTCTTCGCGCATGAGAGTTGCACTTAAGATCGCACCGCGTAGATTTGCACCGCGTAGATTAGCGCTGCGTAAATCTGCTTCATTGAGGTTGGCATCCATCAAGTTGGCAAGAGAGAGATTTGCCCCAAATAGGTTAACTCGTTGCAACATCGCCCCATGCAAATCTGCCTCAGTCAAGTTGGCATTCATCATGATTGATTGGTTAAGAGTTGCCCCACCTAATTTTGCACCTGCTAAATTAGCATTATTAAAAGTGACCTTATTTAAATAAGCAAACACTAGATTGGCGCGTCTAAGATCGGCTTTGGTCAAGTTGATGCCGATCAAATCGCTATTAAATAAATTGGCATTGACTAGATTTGAGTTGGCAAAGTCACGCCGACCAGAAGCATAGTCTTTGAGAAGTTTGGCTGTACTCATGGTTTATTTATGTTTTTTGGTACGGTAGCGCGATTGTAATCCATGCTCCACAAGTCTCAGGATGATTTTTGGCAGCGATCGCTCCACTATGTAGTTGCACAATCTGATGCGCGATCGCCAGCCCTAGTCCACTGCCACCTCGGTCTAGCCCCGATCTAGTCCGCGATGGATCGGCACGATAAAAGCGCTCAAAAACATGTGGTAAAGCCTCTTCAGGAAAGCCATCTCCTGCATCAATTATCTCTATCTGGACTTTTGTACTGACAACGCTAGTTTGGAGGCTAGTTTTGAGCATGATCGACTGGCTAGACGGACTGTGCTTGATGCTGTTGTCCAACAAGTTGAGCAAAAGTCGATAAATCCGCGACTCATCAACTTCGATGATTAGCTGTTCGTCACCGCTATATTTGAGACTAATTTGCTTGCGATTAGCGAGTGGCTCTAGAGTTGTCCAAACTGATTGCACTAGCGCGGCTATATTCACATCACTGAGATGCAAAGCGGGTTTGATGCCGACATCCATTTGCCCTAGTTCAAGCAGGTCTTTTACGAGATTAGTGATGCGATCAATCTCGCCAATTAAACGCTCTACCCAAATTTTTGCGGATGGATCAACGCGCGGTTCGATGGTTTCGGCAACGAGACGGATTGAAGTAAGTGGCGTTTTTAGCTCATGGGCTACATCAGATGTCCAGCGATCGCGTTGTTGGGCGATCGCGATCGCTTCATGGCGATCTTCCAAAAAAATGCCAACTTGACCATTGTCAAGGTAAATACTATGGGCGCGAGTGGGTCGCCCTTTTTGGGGTACGGGATCAACAGGATCAGGGATAGAAGGATGAAATACCCAATCAACTTGAGAGCCAGCACTACGCGATCGGGTTTGTTCAACCAAAAGATCAAGTTCATACGAGCGAATCAGTTGCAGCAAAAACGGTTTACGCAGGAGTCCCTGTTGATGATTAGCGATCTGCATCATCGTGGCGGCGCGCTGATTGCAGACGGCTAAGCGATTATCTTGATCGACTTGGATGTACCCAATGGGAGCTAATTCCACAGCTTTTTGCCACAACATAAACTGAATCGCATCAGGCGCTTGGATAGTTGTTTTTAGTTGATTGCCATGTTCTTGGTTAATTTTTCGGTGCATGTTTTGCGCCCAAGATTTGAGGCTGCGGATCGATTCTGCCCTAAATGCATGTGGCGATCGCTTCCGAAATTTACGCTTACGTTGTTTTTTGGCATAAGTCCAACTAAACCAGCAAGCACTGGTTGCGATCGCGCCAATTCCGATGCCTACAAGCAACCAGAGCGATTCCACTTTTATGCACTTTGCAACAGGTTCTAGAGATTATATAGCAAATAGAGGCAGCGCTTTGCGCCACCTCTATTTGCTTGAGTATGGGTAGCACTTTACGCCGCCCAGTTTTTAGCTAGTTGTTAGTTTTTAGCTAATTGTTAGTAAGTCTCAACATGCCAACGACCGTCTTTCTTCATTTGCTTCTCAAATTCTTTCCAAACAGCACCATTTTTGGCAGCCGTGGTGGTCATGAACTCAGCAATACCATCTTCCATACCCTTTAAACCGCACATGTAAGTATGGGTAGTCGGCTTTTGCAGCACCTCCCACAATTCATCAGCATACTCAGCCATACGGTTTTGGATATACATCTTTTCACCCTTAGCATTTTTCTGCTCACGGCTAATCGCCACGTCATAGCGGAATTGCTTCGGATGCTTGTACGCGAGCCACTCAAGGTCGGGTTTGTAAAGCACGGTCGAGTCAGTTGGCACACCAAAGAAGAGCCAAGCTAAACCATTAAACTTATAGTCTTCATGCTTTTCTTTAAACATCCGCCACAAAAATGCACGGAAAGGCGCAATTCCTGTACCTGTCGCAATCATGATCACAGTTGCTTCAGGATCATCAGGCAACAGCATTTCTTTACCGACAGGACCTGTCAGCCTTACGTCATCCCCTGGTTTGAGGTCGGTCAAAAAGTTAGAGCATACACCCTTGATCGTCTCACCTGCTTCGTTTTGATACTCTAGACGCTTGATGCTTAGAGACAGAGTTTTAGCATCAAGATCGTCACCCATGCGAGTAGAGGCGATCGAGTAGAGACGGAGTTTATTTGGCTTACCATTTTTGTCTTCACCTGGAGGGACGACACCAATACTTTGACCCTCTAAATAGCGAAGATCACCGCCCGAAATGTCAATCTTAATATGGCGGGTATCCCCAGCCGCACCAGGTCTGACCAATACATCGTTAGAAACACATTTAGCGACAAAAGGACTAGCGGGACGATAGATATTAACGGGAATATCTTTTTCTGAATCTTTGCTCATGAGATGTTATATGACGGGAGAACAAGGTGTCATTATATTTTTAAATGGGACTTGTCGGTATTTTGTAGCGCAAATATCTGTTTGACATGGCAAATATTATATTTTTATTAAGATTTGAGAATGTAATTTTTGAGGTATGTCATATAGCAGCTTTGCGTCAGCTTGTCTATGTTATTATCGATACAAATTATGAGCTAAATCATTTAAGAGTCTAGAGGAAGATATTTTGCGGACAACGGGTGCATTTGCTCTCATCGACAGTGTGAGACGACAGGGCGTAAAACATATTTTTGGCTATCCAGGTGGAGCGATTCTGCCTGTGTATGACGAAATTTATCAAGCCGAGGCAAGGGGCGAGATTAAACATTACCTTGTCCGTCATGAGCAGGGTGCTGTCCATGCAGCTGATGGTTACGCGCGGGCTACTGGTCAGGTGGGGGTATGTGTAGCGACTTCAGGACCTGGAGCGACTAATCTAGTGACTGGTATCGCGACCGCGCAGATGGACTCAGTGCCGATGGTAGTAATTACAGGACAAGTACCTTCCTACGCGATCGGTACTGATGCGTTCCAAGAGACAGATATTTGGGGGATTACTTTACCGATTGTTAAGCATTCTTATGTGATTCGTAGACCTGAAGACATCGCGCGGATTGTCGCTGAGGCTTTTCACATTGCGGGTACGGGTCGTCCAGGTCCTGTATTAGTTGATATTCCTAAAGACATTGGTCAACAAATGTTTGACTATATTCCTGAAGCACAGATTGATCTGCCAGGTTATCAAACCAAAACTAAGGGGCATTTACATCAAATCGCGGCGGCGATCGCATTAATCCGTGAAGCGAAAAGACCATTACTATATGCAGGTGGCGGAGCCGTGATCGCTGATGCTCATCCTGAAATAGCTGCATTAGCGGATCGCTTTCAATTGCCTGTGACCACAACCCTGATGGGTAAGGGCGCTTACGATGAGAATAATTATCTGTCTCTCGGTATGTTGGGAATGCATGGCACGGCTTATGCCAACTTTGCAGTGCAAGGTTGTGATTTGTTGATTGCGGTTGGTGCGAGATTTGACGATCGCGTGACGGGTCGTCTTGATAAGTTTGCTCCCACCGCTAAAGTCATTCACATTGATATCGACCCTGCTGAAGTTGGCAAGAATCGTACTCCTGAAGTACCGATTATTGGTGACGTGAAGGAAGTTTTACAAGCGATGCTTGAGGTTTCTAGTTACGAAGAAAATATCCAAACTAAAGATTGGCTTGGGCAGATTGATGAATGGAAAGAAGACTATCCTCTCGATGTGCCTGAATATGTGGATGTACTTTCACCGCAACAAGTCATCTATGAGTTTGGCAAACAAGCGCCCGATGCTTATTTTGCCACTGATGTCGGTCAACATCAAATGTGGTCAGCACAGTTGATTAAAACTGGTTCTCGCAAGTGGATTTCTAGCGCGGGGCTTGGCACAATGGGCTATGGAATGCCTGCGGCGATGGGTGCAAAGGTAGCGTTCCCAGACGATCAAGTTATCTGCATCAGTGGAGACGCGAGTATTCAGATGAATATTCAAGAGCTTGGCACGCTGGCGCAATATGGCATCAATATCAAAGTGATCATTGTCAACAATGGCTGGCAAGGCATGGTGCGACAGTGGCAAGAGAGCTTTTATGATGAGCGATATTCTTCTTCTAATATGGAAGTGGGAATGCCAGATTTTGTGAAGCTTGCCGAAGCTTATGGGATCAAGGGAATCAAGGTAATCGAGCCAAGTGATCTAAAGTCTATGGTCGCCGAAATTTTGGCTCATGATGGTCCTGTACTTGCAGATTTTCGCGTTAAGCGAAATGAGAACTGTTATCCGATGGTTCCTCCAGGTGCAAGTAATGCCGAGATGGTGGGGTTGCCAACGCCTAAGCGATCGCTTTTGAGCAAAGAGCTAAACAAAGAGTTAAGTAAAGAAGTAGCAGAAGCGATTTTAGTTTAAGCAAAAAGATAATGCTGTCTGCCTCTGGCAGACAGCATTATCTTTTTGCTGATATTTTTGGTGATAATTAACGGCGATGCTATGCTTTTGCTTTATTCTTTTGCTAAGCCATGAAAACCTATGACACCTGAGAAGTCTTATCGCCCCAACGTGGGAATTATTGTTTTTAATCGTAAAGGTGAGGTACTAGTCGGCGAACGTGTCGGTGTGCCTGATTCTTGGCAGTTTCCACAGGGTGGCATTGATGAGGGTGAAGACCCTGAAACAGCGGCGCTGCGAGAGCTTTATGAAGAAGTGGGAATTAATAATGCCGAAATAGCCTATGTTCATCCTGATTGGCTTTACTACGACTTTCCTCCTTCACTTAAGCTAACAGGGAAATGGGCAAACTATTGTGGTCAAAGACAGCGCTGGTATGCTTTTTATTGGGATCATCCTGCGTCTGATTGTCAATTGGATATTCATAATCGTGAGTTTCGAGTAGTGCAGTTTATGGCGATCGCGAAGACTCTAGACTCGATTGTGCGGTTCAAAAGAGAAGTCTATCAACAGGTGGTCAAAATTTTTACACCTGTGATTAGTGACTACATTGGCAAATTATGAGGAGCAAATTATGAGGCTTGCTGGCATTGACTGCATAGTCCAAAAAATTCGAGGGTGTGATAGTAAATTTGAAAGTTGTGAGTTTTAGCGAGTTGACCACCAAGATCGTGAATCGGGCAGCAATCAATTGGTAAAGATTTGCCGCAGTTTAGACAATTTAGATGATGTTTATCGGCTGGCATGACGCTATACACGGTCTCACCATTGGGTAAGGTCAGCGCTTTGATCAATCCCTGTAATTTGAGCGCGTCTAGCGATCGATAAACTGTGGCTAAACCCACACTATTTTCACTATCGCGTAACTCGGAATAGATACTCTGCGCTGAGATCGCACGATCGTGATATTGGAGGAGATGTAGCACTCGTTCTTGGCTGCGAGTGAGTTTTTCTTTCATTCTTAATCTTGCATTCTTAATGTTTTATAGCGCTTTTCAAGCAAGGTACAGAGGTTTATTTCTCCGCCGAAAGCGGAGAAATAAACCCGTACTTCAGCAGACTGGGAAACGCAGTGCTACGCGAAATGCGTAGTCTTCAGAGCTAGAACCTAAAGGGATTATAAATCACACAGGGCGTAAACCATTTTTCTAATAATTTGTAAGTCTCTGGATTAATCTCTGTAATCCATTGTTTCTGTACAAGTTCGCCGATCGCGTATGTGCCGTAAATCAAAGCCGAGATACCTGCGATCGTGGCACGAAAGTCGATCGCTATATCTTGAAAATCACCATTGCCATAGCGTTTTATGGTCAGCTTATGGCGATCGCTCTCCTTTTTAACAACACCACTTACTCCAAAAACACCTTCATTCCAAATGCAATGCGGATCGCTGAGAGCAAAGGTAAATGGCTCACACTCGATCTCTAGACCATTTAAAGCTTCGACAATATCGATGATCCTAATCATCCAAGGGGCAGTCATGGATGACTCTAAATTTCCTGCATCACTCAGCCATGTATGGATGTTTGTACCGAGTGGAACTGGCATTTTCAGGCTGTGGATTTGATCGCGATGGCTAGCAAAAAAGTGGAATAGGTGATCGCGTGATTCGATATCTGTCCAAAATATCGATGAAATTTCGATCTGGCGATCGCGCATAGGCAGATTGCCGCTGCTATCGATCGTATAAATTGCTATAGCCACAGTTTGTTGATCACGTTTCACCACCACACAAAGTTTTTGTCGATGCAAATGCCACCATTGATCATAATTAAAATCGCTAATCGCGATACCGTGACTATGAGGTAGGAGTGTTTGCGATCGCAAGTTCTCATGTAAGAAACGCGACAAGATATCTTTTGCCTCTGTGGCAGGAAGGCGATCGCATGACCAGTTATCTTGAGTTGGTCGTTTGAGGTAATAGGATAGAGAAGCGATCGGAATATTTACTTCGACTGTGGAGTTACCGATCGCGTAGCCTAAAGATGCATAAAAACTCTCTTTAAAAGGCGTGAGCATACTCACACAAATCCCTTGCATCCGCATTTCTAAAAAGGCACTCTTCATCAAAGCGCTAACACAACCCTGATTGCGATATTCAGGATATGTCCATACGCCACCGATTCCTCCCATCGGCTTGAGGTTACCGCGCACTGACTGCTGAAAGCTAAAACATTGCAATGCTGCTGCGATTTTGCCATCAATTTCTGCGACTAACACTTCTTCAGGATTGATCGCTGTCAAGTGCGATCGCGGCAAGTCCTGATTAGTCCAGCGAGAGTAAGCGTATAAATCTCCCTTAAGAATTTCAAGACGCTCATTATTATTGATTTTGCGAATTTTCATGAAGTGCTTTCTGAATTTGGCGATCTCTTTAAATGATGTTAAACAGATGCTTGGTTTATGAGATTTTAGCTAAATCGTTATTTGAATTAAGTATATTAAAGGCGATCGCTTATGGTTAATATCTAGATTAGAATCAAGTTGAGATGCGTGATGCAGGAGCACCCCCAATGACTCAAACAATTGCACGAAGAACATCACTGTACGATCTTGATCTTAACTTGTGGTTAGAAACAGCGATCGCACAGTTAAGAATTGGCAATTTAGAGAATCTCGATATTGAAAATCTAATAGAGGAGTTAGAAGGTTTGGCGGGTAGAGATAGGCGTGAGCTAAAAAATAGATTGTCTACACTGATTGAACATTTACTCAAGCGTTGCTATGTCAAAAGTGAGTATGATTACGCAGGTTGGGTGGAGACTATAGATCGTACTCGCAATGCCATAAGAGATATTCTCAACCAGTCCCCAAGTTTGAGAAACTATGTCAAGAATCCCGAATTATTTCAAGAAGCTTTTGATGATGCTCTACGCATAGTTCGCCGTAATCAGGGTTACAAGTCTGTATATTTTCCTGATACATGGCAATTTAGCCGCGCTATCGATGATATTTTGAATACTGATTTTTGGGAAGATGTCTAAATATTAAAATGGGCGATCGCTTCTCAAATAACCACAAGGCGATCGCTTTAAATGACGTCAAACAAATGCTTGGGTTATGGGATTGGGGCTAAATATGAACCCAGAAAAGTCATCATTAGTTATATGAGTACAACAATATCTTGGTTAGAAGCAGAGTATATAACTCAGTACACAGGATTTCTATTGACCCAGTCGCCGAACTGAGTAGTTAATGGAACTAC
>JANXUJ010000106.1 GCA_025356295.1 Cyanobacteriota bacterium | reverse complement strand
GTTTATTGGTTTCTTAAAGCTTTCAAACTATTTGGTTGTCTAGGTTCTTGGCGCTCCCTTTCAGGTCGGGTGGGCTTCGCTTTCGCTCCGCTCCCCTTCAGCGCTTTACTAAGTTATCTCGTTTACTTTGGTTTGTCAAGCACTTTTGCGAGAAAGTTTTTAAAAGGTTCAACTTAGCTCGTCTATTCCTTACGATAGAAGGATTGTAGGCTCTAAAACAGTTTTAGGATTTGGGCAATGCCGCTTCGATCGATTTGGTTACGAGGGCTTGTACAGCCTCTACGCCTTCCCATGCTCTGATTTCGGTGACTTTCTTTTCTAGATTTTTGTAAGAACGAAAAAACTCGGCAATTTCTTCAAGACGGTGGGGGGCGATGTCGGATAGGGTTTTGACTTCGGCATAGCGTGGGTCTTTGTCGGGGACGCAAAGAATTTTTTCGTCGCGATCGCCACCATCAATCATGATTAGCATTCCAATGGGTCTTGCAGGAATGACGCATCCAGGGAATGTTGGTTGATCCATGATCACCATGCCATCAAGAGGATCACCATCATCAGCAAGAGTGTTGGGGATAAATCCGTAGTCATAGGGATATTGGACTGAAGAGTAAAGGACACGATCTAGGGCAAAGGCGTTGAGGTCTTTGTCAAATTCGTATTTGTTCTTACTACCTGCGGGAATTTCGATCAAGACGTTCAAAATGCCAGCTTTGGGTTGAGGAGGGATGCGAGATAAATCCATAAAGGTTCTTTGGAATTAATGTTTTAACTATTGGGGATTTTGTGAATAGATAGCTGATCGCAATGTGGGTTACAGACTACCTAGAAAAAGTATAAGTGTCTATTGCACTTGTGTTTGCGGTTAATTAGTTACACTGATGCGTACATTAAGAAAAGTATGCTTTACTGTGATTCATGTGAAGTGTGAGGACTTGAATGGTTTTACAGCAGGAGGCTCGGTTCCCTATTGGTGTATTCGATAGTGGGGTTGGAGGGCTGACAGTTTTGCAAGAGGTTCATCGCCAATTACCTAATGAATCTGTGGTTTATTTTGGCGATACGGCGCGTTTACCTTATGGAAAGCGATCTCCTGCGGAAATTATTGAGTATGTATATGAGATTTTGTACTGGATGCAGTCTGAAGGAGTCAAGATGGCAATCATGGCTTGTAATACCAGTTCGGCATTGGCGCTAGATATAGTCCAAAAAGATTTTGATTTGCCAATTTTAGGTTTGATCTTGCCAGGGGCGCGGGCAGCTGTCGGTAAGGGGAAACGGATTGGGGTAATTGCAACTACGGCAACGGTGAAGAGTAAGGCTTATGTGCGGGCAATTTGTGAGAGTGATCCACAGGCTCAAGTTTTTCAGATAGATTGCCCTGAGTTTGTACCTTTGATTGAGTCCGATCGCGTTCATGATCCCTATACATTGCAAGTTGCCAAGCAGTATTTACAGCCACTCATTGATGCAAATATTGATACTTTGGTTTTGGGTTGTACGCATTACCCGCATTTGTCAAGGGTTTTACGTCAAATTTTGCCTGCTCATGTGACTTTGGTTAATCCTGCGGCATATGTGGTAAGGGCGGCGGGTCAGGAGTTGGATTTGATGGGACTAAGATGTTTGGATAATCAGTATGGATATGCTGAAACTCGATTTTTTGTGAGTGGTGAGCCAGATCGCTTTGCTCAGGTATCTCGGCGTTGGTTAGGAAAGTTACCTTTGGTGGAAAAAGTTTGCCTATCTCCTGTAGAATTGCTGTCTTAAAGTTTTGATTGGCAAGCTCTAGTCAATTTGATGGGAGTAATTTTTTTGAACCAACATTACAGACGATCGCTATGGCTGCTGTTTTTCTTAATGGCTAGTACCTTTGTAAGTACAGAGGCGACTAAGGCGCAGATTTTACTGGATCAACCGTTACGAGATGTCAGCAAACAAGCGAATAAATCTCTTTCTGAGATAGGGTTGCCGACTGTAGCTAATAGTCCAGATTCTATAATTAGTAACAGTAATTTGCCAACAACGATTGAGGGCTTAACTTTTAATGGTTACGGTCAACTTGTAATTCAGGCAAATCGGGCGATCGCCTATCGCAGCAGCTTGAATTTAGCGACTAATACTTATAGTTTCACGATTCCTATGGCGCGGATATCAGCACAGTTACGCCGTCCCATCTTGGGAACAAATAGTCCGATTGAGCAGATTCGGCTTAATCAGGTGGGTGATGCGGTGGTTGTAACAGTCAAGACGATTGAGGGTTGGCAAATTCGCGAGACGGCGAGGACAAGTTCGCAGGAGATCGCTTTACAACTAAATAGTGTTAGACAAGTAGTTACAAGTGGTTTAACACTTTCGCGATCGCCAGCTCAAACAAACTATGGAAATAGAAACTATGGAAATACGACTGGGCGTGAATTGATCGTGATCGATCCGGGACATGGTGGTCCGGATGTAGGTGCAACTAGAAATGGCGTGTATGAAAAAGATATTGTGCTGTCAGTGAGTAAGCAGCTAGGCAGGATATTGCAGCAAATGGGATATGCAGTGATGTATACACGCACTGAAGATATTGATCTTGATTTAGAACCCAGAGTGCAGATTGCCGAAAATGCTAGAGCTAGTGCATTTGTTAGTGTTCATGTTAATTCTCTTAGTGCAAATGCTTCTCAGGTAAATGGGGTTGAAACTTATCATGCTCCAGGTGCGTCTCTTGGGAAGAGCCTAGCAGAGTTTGTGCATGAGCAAATTATTACTAGTACAGGTGCAACTGACCGTGGTGTGAGGTCGGCTAGATTTCATGTGATTGCTAAAACTTCAATGCCAGCGATTTTAGTAGAGACTGGATTTATCACCAATCCGTCAGAATCAGCAAAATTGGTTAATAGTGCTTATCAAGAGCGCATGGCTGAGGCGATCGCTAGAGGAGTGGATCAGTTTTTAAAGTCTTATCGAAGATAAATTAGTTAAGTCACAAAATCTAGCTATTGGATAGCTCAATTTGCTTATCTTTATGACATCGGGAGAATTATTTTGAGATATCGACAACTAGCAGTCGGATTTTTGATGAGCATAGCTACTAACTATATTTGGAATATAGGCAATAGCTCTAGTAGTGAAGCGCGCGATGTGCAAACTAAGACGGCTCAAGCTATTCCTATCAATCCCAACTTGGATAGTTCTACAAATCAATTACCCAGTCTGTTACCAAAATCTGTGGTGATCGAAAGATTAAGTTTTAGCAATACGGGACAATTGCTGATTGAGGCTAATCAAACCTTTTCATATCAAGGAAAGTTTGATCTAGTATCTGGAACTTATAAATTGGTAATTACTAATGCAAAGATTTCACCAAACTTTCAGCGTCCTAGTTTAGCGGCGAATAGTCCAATTGAAAGGATTCGGCTGACACAGGCTGGAAACTCTGTTGAAGTGGTGATCAAAACGATCGCAGGTTGGCAAGTTCGCGAAATCCAACGATCAAGCAATCAACAGGTTAAATTACAAGTCTCATTAAATAGCATTTCGCAAGTCAAACCTAATAGCCAAAATCCTGTTTTACCAATTGATAATTATCCTAACAATGCATCGATAAACACAGGCGATCGCCGCCGAGGGGTAATTTATGTCGATGCAGGACATGGGGGGCATGACCCTGGTGCTGTTGCTAATGGCATTCAAGAAAAAGATGTCGTTTTGCCAATTAGTCTTGATTTGGGGCGCGCCTTACAAAATATGGGTTACAGCGTTTACTATACGCGGACTAATGATGTGGAAATCGATCTAGAACCGCGTGTGGCTCTTGCTGAGAGGATCAATGCTGATGTATTTGTGAGTATCCATGCCAATTCTTTGGCGGCGGGAAATAGCGATATAAGTGGAGTCGAGACTTATCATTCACGAAACTCCCCTGTGGGTAGGGAGCTAGCAAGCTATGTGCATTCACAAATTATTGCCGCAACTGGGGCTAGCGATCGCAGTGTCAGAGGGGCAGGATTTTATGTGATTGCTAAAACTTCAATGCCTGCAATCTTAGTAGAGACTGGTTTTGTGACTAATCCAACTGAGGCGGCTAACTTGGATAACCCCAACTATCAAAAACGGATGGCTGAGGCGATCGCGCGAGGGATCGATCAATTTATGCACGTTAGAGGCAAATAACGCAAATAACAATAAGAGACTGCAAAGCAGTCTCTTATCTAAGTATTTTAAATTTTAAGATAAAACTCTAGAAAGCTCTAAAGGAGACTGCGATTTTTGTTGATGCCTAGCATCGGTAATTAGCCAGTCTAGTGCGGCTGCTTGCAGATCGATAGTTGCGCCCGTCTTATCAACGCAATAACGACCAAATACTAATTTATCGACTAGGCGCACATCCGAAAGACGCGAATACTCAAAAATCACACTGCGCTCAACTACAGCACCACTACAAACATGGCAATTTGGTCCGATCATTGTTGGTCCAATAATGGTCGCACCATCCTCGATTTGAGTCATACCACCAATATAAACTGGTCCCCGAATATCAACTTTATCCCAATTTACAGACACATTTAGCCCTGTATAAATGCCAGGGTGGACTTCATGTCCAGGAATATTTACGTTTTTAATCTTGTCCGACAAAACATCTTGGATTGCTTGCCAATAATCGGGTACTTTTCCAATATCTACCCATTGAAAGTCCATTGGGAGCGCATGAAATGGTAAATCTTCAGCAACTAATCGCGGAAACAAGTCACTGCCAAGATCAAATTCCACGCCTGACGGCACATAATTTAGAATTTCTGGCTCAAAAATATAAATGCCAGTGTTAATTGTGTTGCTAAGAGCATCTTCAACGCTGGGCTTTTCTTGAAACTGTTTGATCCTGCCTTCAGAATCTGTAACTACCACTCCATAGCTTGACACCTGCTCTCTAGGAACAGTTTTAGTGATGATCGTAGCTAAAGATTTTTTTTGGCGATGCCAATTAACAGCATAAGTAAGATCGAGATCGATCAAAGCATCGCCACATAGAACAACAAAAGTATCATCGAAAAAGGGAGAAAAGTCTTGGATTTTTTTGAGTCCTCCTGCCGAACCAAGTGCGCTACCTTGCAGCTTGCCATCGATAATCGTTCCCTCGAACGAATAAGCCATTTGAACGCCAAATTTTTGACCATCTCGAAAATAGTTTTCGATCTCTTCAGATAAATGACTAACGTTGACCATAATCCGATCAAAGCCATGCTGTCTGAGCAACTCAACTAAGAACTCCATTACAGGCTTTTGCATGATTGGGATCATGGGCTTAGGCATGATGTTCGTGATTGGGCGGATTCTCGTCCCTTTACCCGCAGCTAAAATCATGGCTTTCATAAATTATGGTCTCCTCACACTTAAAAATCAATACTGCGACTGTTGTATAAGCTCATCGCCTTCTCTAGACTATCCTTTAAAATGCTAGTCACGGCTGATTTAGCTAAATCAAAAATCTCTGGTAAGACTTTATTTTCCATGGTACTAAAACCACCTAAAACGTGGTTAGTAACATTTTGATTGGCTTTGGTGGCGATCGCTTGATCACTTTTATCACTACCACGCCCAATTCCGAGACGAAGACGAGGAAAGTTTTGTGTACCAAGGTGAGAAATAATCGACTTCATGCCGTTATGCCCACCTGCGGAGCCAGAGGATCGTAATCGCAGTTTACCGAGGGGCAAGTCCATATCGTCATAAATAACTAAGATATTTTCGGGGTTGCACTTAAACCAATCGGCACAGGCGCGAACAGATTGTCCTGAGACATTCATGTAAGTGGTTGGCTTGAGCAGGCGCATCTTACCAATGCTGTCTAATCGGCTTTCACCAAAAATGCCATAAAATCGTTTTTCTTTACCTAAAGATATCCTCCAAGACGTTGCTAGGCAGTCAACTGCCATAAAACCAATGTTGTGACGGGTGCGATCGTATTCGGCTCCAGGGTTGCCAAGTCCCACGATTAAAGAAATAGATTGTTGCTCAAGCATCCGCGACAGTTACTACTTCCTTAACTTCGGTGGGAGTGATCACAGTAGGGGTGACTTCGGCAGGTACTTGTTGAGCGACACTAGGCTGCTCTAAGCGATCAGCTTCACGCTTGAACTCTGATTCAAATTCGCGAGAAGCGTCTTGGAAGCCTTTGATAGCTTTACCCATGCTACGTCCAATTTCTGGCAATTTTTTGGGTCCAAAAATAAGTAGGGCAACTAGCATGATGAGAATCATTTCAGGCAAGCCGATACCAAAGATATTCATTGAGAATGACCTTAATTTGTAGACAATTTAAAAAAATCACTTGTACCGCGCAAAATGCAATGCAAGTCATAAACCACTTCAAAAGCACGCAAAGCGTGTCTTTGAAGTGGTTTATGGAGTAAGTATGGAGGTAGCTATAAACTAGCCGCCCCAGTTGAGATTGACACCATCAAGTAGTAAGGAAGAGTTATACAACTGGAGGATAATTACCAGAAATACAAGAAACAGTCCCATGAATACGCCCATGATTGGGGTAGTTCCCCAACCGCGAGAAACTTTACCGTATTCTGCGTTTAGTGGTCTGAGAATATCGCCTAGCCAAGTACGTTGTGACATAAATTTTGTCTATTAAAAAACGATTGTTAGTAAATAGTATAATCTTAACAATAGCTCAAATCATTGGTTCAATTCATGGAAAATGCAACTTCGATCGCAGTTACTATCGCCGTATGTGTGATCTGTTTGACGGCTTACGCGATATATGTGGCATTTGGACCACCAAATAAGCAGTTAGTTGATCAGTTTGAAGAACATGAAGATTAATTAGAGTATTGATCAAAAAAGTCAGCGCTTTGCGCTGACTTTTTTTGATATGTGCGTTTGATATGTGCGACTCAAATATATGGCTAACAATTTTCAATTAACTCATGATGTTTTAGATGTGATGGCTATCTATGCGATCGCCGATAATGCTTGTAATGGGGCAGTTGTGCTGATGAGCGGGATGGTACGCAATCAAACTGGGGGACGGGCAGTTGATTACTTGGACTATCAAGCTTATGAATTGATGGCTTTGAGCGTATTTCAAGATATTAGCGATCGCTGTCGTGTGAAATTTCCTGATATTACGGCGGTGGTGATCCACCATCGCCTCGGCAAACTGAAGATTGGCGAAATTAGTGTTTTAGTCGCTGTTGGTTCACCACATCGGGCGGAAGCTTTTGAGGCTTGTCGTTATGCGATTGACACCTTAAAAATTGATGCCCCGATCTGGAAAAAAGAGTTTTGGCTTGATGGTGTCAGCAGTTGGGTAAATTGTCCTGCCCTATAAATTTTTATTCTGGTTTTTATGCTGCTAGAAAAATCTTTTTTTGCGCGTCCTGCGGATCAGGTTGCTCCTGATTTATTGGGATGCATTCTAGTAAGACGGATTAACGAGATCGAATATCGCGGTTTAATTACTGAAACTGAAGCTTATGATGCGACTGATCCTGCTTGTCATGGCTATCGGCGCAAGACTGAACGTAACGCTGCGATTTTTGGCTCACCTGGCACAGTTTATGTCTATCTAATTTATGGGATTTATCACTGCGTTAATATTGTGACCGATCGCGAAGATTTTTGTAGCGCGGTATTGATTAGAGCGATCGAGTGCGATCGCATTCCTAGTTGGAGTAGTTCGAAAGATAAGCCGCATCGCGTTGGGGCGGGTCCTGGCAAACTTTGTCGTCTTTTCAAAATTGATCGTCAACTTGATGGTGTTACTTTGCATCCCAGCACCGATCTATGGTTAGAAGCGCGATCGCCTACTTTTATGGAGCCGATTTATCAAACTACGAGAATCGGGATTACGCAGGGAGCAGATATTCTATGGCGTTGGTATTTGAGCGATCGCAACTCTATCTCTCGCAAATAACTTTTTGATGAACATATAGATAACTTTACTAATAACCTTTGCATAACTTTCGCTTGAAGAAATTCTGAACGTAGAAAGTAGGATATGTGTAGGAATTAAGAAATTACATTATCCAGAGACGCATCCAGACACCGTTAATCAGAAATTTATTTTAATCAATAATCTATCAGACCACTTTAGATATTTGTAAGACCTCGTAACTGGGTCTAAGGAGAGAAAAAAAATGCGTATCGAAATTATGCAACCAACAGGTCATCTTAATTCAACTAGCACCGACTATTTTCGTCAGCAGGCTAGCACTGTTCTTGATCGCAAACCTGACGTGCTGCTTGTTGACCTTAAATATCTAAAACAGATGGATAGCTCAGGTTTAGGAGCTTTAATTTTTGCATTGAGAAGCGCTAAAGCGATCGGATGTAAGCTTGCACTCTGCTCGATTAGCGAATACATTATTTTTCTGTTAGAAGCGACCTCGATGAAAGACTTATTTGAGATATTTGAAAATCGAAATCAGTTTGAAACATCCTTGAAAAAGGTTTAGCAATAAGTCTAGCCATGAAGAGAACAAAGAAAAAGCGAATGCTTTGCGTCCGCTTTTCCTTTGTTTGTTAGAATGTTGCAAAACATTTAAGGCAAATTATGGAACCTAATGAAGACACGGTTGAAGAGATCGCCGAAACAGTAGAGCGCCCTAAAATTACGCCTCCCGTTATCGCGGTCTCTGAAGTGACAAAACCATTAACAAGCAACATTCCTGAAACTATTCCCGAACCAACTCCAGTAAATAGCGAGATTTGGCAACAAGTTACCCAAGCATGGGAGGAATATTTTGGTAAAGGGAAAAAGTCAAATATCACGATCGCCGTCACTGTAATCGCAGCTATTCCGATATTGATTGCAACCTCTGCACTCTTAGACTTTTTGAATAAATTACCTTTACTACCTAGTGTTTTTGAATTAGTTGGTTTTGGTTACTCAGGCTGGTTTGTTTATCGCTATTTATTACTTGCTAATACTCGCGAAGAGCTAATTGAGGCGATCGCGGCTTGGAAACAAAAAGTTTTTGGCTAATTAGTTTACCTAAAGAAGAGGGGAACACTTCGCACCCCCTCTTCTTTCTGGCTTCTTGTTTCTTGGTTGTATATTGCTATAATTCAAACACAAGCAGTTTTGGGAAGCGAAAAAGGATACAAGTCAAGCATGGGTAAAATAGTAGGTATTGACTTGGGTACGACAAACTCGGTGGTAGCCGTTATGGAAGGCGGCAAGCCCATAGTGATTGCGAACTCAGAAGGTAGTCGAACCACTCCCTCAGTTGTTAGCTTTACCAAAGATGGTGAGCGCCTTGTTGGACAAATGGCACGCCGTCAAGCGGTACTAAACCCAGACAATACTTTTTATTCTGTCAAGCGTTTTATTGGTCGCAAACATAGTGAGCTTTCGGCGGAAACAAAACGAGTTCCATACACAGTGAGGCGTGACGACTTAGGCAACATTAAACTGCGTAGTCCTAGACTTGAAAAAGATTTTGCGCCTGAAGAAATTTCGGCGATGGTGATTCGTAAATTGGTTGATGAGGCAAGTCGCTATCTGGGTGAGCCAGTAACGGGTGCAGTAATTACAGTTCCTGCTTATTTTAATGATTCACAACGACAAGCTACTAAAGACGCTGGCAAAATTGCAGGGATTGAAGTTAAGCGAATTTTGAATGAGCCAACGGCGGCTTCATTGGCTTATGGATTAGATAAGAAAGCGAATAAAAAAATTTTAGTATTTGATCTTGGTGGCGGCACATTTGATGTGTCAGTACTAGAGGTTAGCGATGGATTGTTTGAGGTCAGAGCCACTACAGGCGATACCCAATTGGGTGGTGATGATTTCGATCGCCAAATTGTCAATTATCTAGCTGAAGAATTTTTAAAAACTGATGGCGTTGATCTGCGTAAAGAACGCCAAGCTTTGCAACGTTTGACTGAAGCATCGGAAAAAGCCAAAATTGAGCTTTCGACTGTCGGTGTGACTGAGATTAATTTGCCATTTATCACGGCAACGGCTGATGGTCCTTTGCACTTAGAAACAAGTTTAAAGCGATCGCAGTTTGAGCGACTCAGTGCTGATTTATTAGAGCGTTTACAAATTCCGCTTGATCGAGTTTTGCGCGATGCTCAGATTAATCCTCGTCAGATCGATGAAGTGGTTTTGGTCGGTGGCTCGACTAGGATTCCTGCGGTGCAAGAAATGGTGGAGCGGGCGATCGGTAAGCCGCCCAGCCAGAGTGTGAATCCTGATGAAGTTGTGGCGATCGGAGCAGTTGTGCAAGCCGCAATTTTGTCAGGCGAAATCAAGGATATTTTGCTGCTCGATGTTACACCGCTATCTTTAGGCATAGAGACTTCAGGCGGCGTAGTCAAAAGGCTAATCCCTAGAAATACGACAATTCCTTGTCGCAAGATGGAATTATTTACGACTGCTGAAGATAATCAGACTTCTGTAGAAATTCATGTCATCCAGGGTGAGCGCGATCTGGCGGAATATAACAAATCGCTAGGGCGTTTTAAGCTAAGTGGACTCGATCCACAAGCTCGCGGAATGGCGCAGGTTGATGTCACTTTTGATCTGAATACTGATGGCATACTAGCAGTGACAGCAACTGATCGCCGCACAGGCGTAGAACGCCGCGTCACGATCAAGGGCGCTTCGACTCTGGATGAAAAAGAAGTGCAGCGCATGGTCACTGAAGCTGAAAAATATGCTGATCGCGATCGCGCTAAACGAGAACGCATTGAGAAATTAAACCGCGCTGAAAATCTGGTAATTGGTGCAGAGCGGCAACTCAAAGAACTAGCTCTAAATTATGGCTATAAACTCAGTTATGAGCAGCGCAAACAAATTGAGAGTTCGATCAAAAAGCTAAAAGAAGCGATCGCGAAAGAAGATGATGCGTTGATTGATCGCGCGCAGTCAGAGTTACAAGAATCTCTTTATGCGTTGTCAAGTGACCTCTATGCCGAAGATGAATATGGCGAGGATGAAGATGACGATTTATTTGGAGGCATTCTTGAAAGTATCGGTAGTTTTGCAGGGCGTAACAAGCGCGGTAAAGATGAAGACGATCGCCGCCGTCCTAACACTAGAGTTTCTTACGATGATGATGATGACTGGATGTAAACAATCTGGATGTAAACAATGGTGATTTATCGCAGTTTGACAAATATTAATATCTATGATTCCTCAAAGCTCGATCGGCTTGCGACGCAGATGGCAAAGAACCGATATTTGCAGGTATTAGAATCTGAGCCAAATCTTCTTAAAATCCAATTACTCGAAGATGATTATTTAGGTCTACTTGATCGCCAAGATTTTGATAAGTTAATACCAAGCGATCGCCAGAATTATTTGGCTAATTATCCACCAGTTTTAAATGCTATAGAAATAAGCGATCGCCTTCCTCAAGTAATTGCTTATATCCAAGAAGCAATGGCAACACCAAACGAATATCTTTGGGGAGGAACAGTTGCTCCCAATTATGATTGTTCAGGATTAATGCAAGCTGCATTCTCTTCTTTGGGAATTTGGATTCCTCGCGATGCTTATCAACAAGAAGGTTTTGGAATTTCAATTCCTTTAGATGAACTTCAAACTGGTGATTTAATCTTCTTTGGAACTTCTATAAAAGCGACTCATGTTGGCATCTATATCGGTAATGATGAATATATCCATAGCTCTGGAAAGGAACATGGGCATAATGGAATCGCTGTTAGTGCGATCGCAGGTTTGGATCATGTTTCGCAATGGTATAAAAGTCAATTGCACGGTGCAGCAAGAATCACAAAAAGTTTAAGAATAGAGTGAATCAAAGCTCAATCTATTCTTAAACTTTTGGGTTGTCCCCAAATTATTTTTTCATGCGTATAGACGACCATTCCGGGTTTTGCACCTTTGGGCTTAAACACATATTTAGGAATAGTACAGACAACAGGAACTTGATCGCTTTGTCTAGCGCGACTGTAGTAGGCGGCATAATTGGCGGCGATTTGTAAGTCTTGATCTTCAGCGATCGCACCCGCAGGCAAACGCAAGAGAACATGACTACCCGATATCTCTTGAGCATGGAGCCAGAGATCATATTCTCCTGCGACACGGAAAGAAATCAAATCATTTTGATAGTTATTCCTACCTACCCAAATCTCAAAGCCATTGGGAGTAGTAAATCGATGACAATTGGGAATCTCGTCTTGTTTGTTTTTATTTTTAGAGTTACTCTTATTAGCGCTTTTACTAATATTTTTAGTGCGTGGTACATATTCGGCAGTGACTTTGAGATAGCCTTGTTGAGTAAGTTCGGCACGAATTTCTTGTAAGTCAGAGAGTTCGCTCTGTTCTAATAAACTCAGAGCGGTGGAGACTTGTTCGAGATAGGCGAGTTCTTGTTGGACAGACTCTAGAAGTGGAGCAATCGCTAAAGCGGCTCGTTTTTGTTTTTGATGCTTTTTATAAAAAGATTGAGCATTTTGCTGCGCGTTTAAAGTCGGATCGAGAGGAATGTTAATAGATTCTCCTGAATGAAAATCAGTAAGATCGATCGCTTTCATGCCGATTTTCCAGAGATGTAAATGCGCCATTAGCAAATCCGCTTTGTTCTTAAATTCATCAGCTTGAGCAGATAGTTTTAAGCGATCAAGAAATTCGTTCTCTTTAATAGTTAGTTTTGCTAACTGATTGTGAATTGCTTGGCTAATTTGTTGATGTAGTTGCTGAAAAGCAATCTGTCCTGTTTGTTGAGAATAGTAGCGATCGCAGAAGTCATTTGTTTTTCCCCTCTCTCCTATGAGACTAGAGACGAGGGAATATCCTTTTCCTTCTAAGTGTGGATAAAATTCTTTTTTGTCAATACAAGTCAGCCAAATCTGCCAAGCACAATGTAATCTTTCCCATTCCAATAATGTCAAATCAGCGACATTTTTATCGCCGTCTAAATCAGCGATCGCCAATAACGATCGCCCTAGGGATGAACTCACACCACGATAGTTGCTAAGTAAATTGCGCTTAATCTCTTTAGGAATCAAAATCAGGCGATCGCGCCATGAGTCAAAAGATTCACTTAGATTAGGAATTGCTTCGAGCAGAGCAGGTGGCAACTCGTAGCGATCGCCTGTTTGGATCGGACGCACTCGTGACTGCTTGCTGCTAACTTGGTGAGCCGCCGTAACGATTTCGCCATTGGCATTTACCAAAATCGCATTGCTATATTTGCCCATCACTTCTAGATAGAGATGCCACTGCACCTCGTCATCAGGACGCTTAGCAAATTGGAGATCGATCACGCGCTCCCATGAACTCGTCAGTTTCACCGCCACCAAAGCAAATCCTGCGACTTGATGCAAGATTTGTTGGCTAAATGTAAATGTGTCAGGCTGCTTCGGCGGTGGCGGACATGAATGCAATCTAGCGGCTTGCGGATGCCAAGACAATAATAGCCATTGTTTTTTTTCTAAAGTTCGTAATTGTAAATGTAAGGTGTGGCGATCGCTCTGATGTACCTGCTCTAACCTCGCAGGCACACAAGCTTGATCTAGCTCATGAGTCAAAGCCACAAGTGTCGTCAGGTCAGCAGGTTGCATTATTCTAATCTCATAAAATAGAGTGGGCGCTTTGCGCCCACTCTATTTTTGGTTTTATGTTTTATTTGTCAGGATCAAGGCGGGGACGGATTTGCTCAGCTTCAGGACAGTCATCAGACACCAACAGATCACTAGAGTACATGCCTGTTCTGGTCACTGATGATAATTTTTGAGTAACAGCGCCAATGCTCTCTAATCTGACCATTTCTTCCCAAGAGCAAACCTCATCTTCATCGTCAGTTTCGTAACGAATTGTGACCACGTCACCTTCAATATCTAGTATTCTGGCTCTCTCTAGCCAACGTCCCTGATCCCTCAGGAAAATCCAAACATCGCTCTTGGCTTCACAAAGTTGATATATTTTGCGATGTAGCATTCGCTTATGTCCTCAGGGTTACATAATTTTTAAGGTTAGAGCATACCGCAAAAGGTAAAAAGCTAACCGTTACTATTGTAAACGACTATACAAACATTTAAGAGGCTCATTTAGCTCTGCGCCGAAAATCGATTATCTTTGCGCTTCAAACTGAATGACAACACGGCGGTTGAAAGCGTTATCAGTGACGGTACTGTTTTTACGCAGAGGGTGCAACCAAGACAAAGCTTCAAAAGTCACCTTGTAGTTATTATTCAATCCGCGATCGCGCAACAGACGCACCACTTCATTTGCTCTTGATTGTGATAGGTCGAGGTTATAGGCGTAGTCTCCTGTTTTATCTGCATGACCACTAACTTGAATAATTCCTTTGCGCTTCTGTATTTTCATCCAGAAATCATCTATTTTACTTTCTTCTCCAGACATAAGTTGCGTTTCGTCAGAAGGAAAGAAGACGATCGCTTCTACATCAGGATTGACGATTGGCAGAATAGAAGGACTAATATTGCGATCGCTAGTTTTCTTTTGATTGAGAAAATTTATAGAATTACTTGCAGCTATCTTTCTGGAAATATCGCTGATATTCTTGCTTAAGTTCTTGTTAATGTTATTTGAGTTGTTATCTGAATTAGTTGAGCTATTAGATAAATTGGGAATAGATTTGTCAGGTTTATTCTCATTTTTATCAATAAGAATTGGTTTTGGCTTAAGCTCTGATTCTTTGATTACACTTGGCATCGTTTGATTTGGCATCGCCTGATTTTGTAACTTGTTATCATCCGATCGCTTAATCAAAATCCCGAAAGCGATCGCCGTCCCAATAAATGCGGAGCCGATCAGTAAGGCAGCTAACCATCTCCACCAGAGGTTTTGGATAGGAGATTGGTTAAGTTGAATATTTTGCTGATCAATATTTTGTTGCTCAATTAATGCTGCCGCCTGAACTTCAAAATCAAATAGATTCTTCTTGGCTAAAGGCGCGATCGCTTTGTCCAAAACAACAGATTGCCTAATGCGCTGATTAGCTACTTCTAGCTCAAACCATTGCGAATCATAGCGCATCACAAAATCAACTTTGGCAGGTAACCCGTTGGAATAGGATTTAACACAAGTTCCTATATCATCATAAATCGCTCCATTTTCAGCAATAATCTCATTTTCATTAATCACTTCTGCAAAAATCTGCGAGAGATTACTCATTTCATTAGCAACTTTATAATCCCAAATATCAATATCTAAACCCGTATCAAAATCATCTAATTCTTGTAACTGATAGCGATCAACATCATTGCCAATCCCAATCAAAACTAATTTCACATAATTTCTTTTGCCAACTGCCATCTCCAAGGCGAGTTCTTTTGTATAGTTTTTGACCTGTTCTAGGTCGTCAATTCTACCATCGGTCAAAAAGACATAGATACCGCGCTGTGCTTGGCTATATTGATTTATAGGATTTTGATTTATAGGATTTTGATTTGTGAAATGCGCGATCGCGGGTAATAGCTGGGTCGTTTTGCCAAGTTGAAAAGTCGCAGGACCAGCGATCGCTAACTCCTGACAACTAGCAGCATCAAACTCACCCAAAGCCTGAACCCCATCACCCTCTCCACATCCCCAATAAATTAGCGAAGTCTTACCAGTTCTATCTAAACTACCTGCTAAATAAGCTGCAAAATTTTGAACTAGAGGCTGCAAAATATTTTCAGTATAGCTAATCTCATAACCTCTCTCTTGCATCTCCACAAAAGCATCATGCTGAATCTTACGAATGGGTTCACCATCTTCTATCGAAGATCGCAACCGACCTTGTTTGATATAGCTAGTTAGCAGTTCAGGATCGACTCTTGCCTCAACTTTACGCCCGTAAGCCCGCTTCATTGACGCACTCGCATCTAGGGCTAGCCCAGTTCGCCATCCTTCTGCAAAGCGTCCTTGTGGCTCCATCGCGATCGTGAATTGAACATGACATTCTGCTATGCTTTGCTGCACATTTAGCTCGCCAAACTCTACGGCAACTAGATTAGCTGGCATCTGAAAGCTTTTTAGTTGAGGTTGTAAATGATCATTCTCATGAGGCATGGCAAATCCTATCCAAAATCTACAACATCTTTCCATTGCTTAGATTCACTGAGATGATGCGGAATCTCTGAATCTTTGGGCAGAGCATCAGTGATATCTTGAGTGACATTACCACCCGAAAACTCTAGAGTAAATGCTGTCGAACCCACAGGCATCTTAAACCGCATTAGCGCAGGAACTCCCAAGTTATACTCTTGGCAGATAGTTCCAGCTTGATTGAGAATCCGTCCATAATGAGTGACGATGGTTTCCGCAGATACAAATTCTTTAAAAATCTGTTCCAAAATCTGAATATCATCGGCAACTTGATAATCCCAAAGATCAATCTCGCGATCGCCTGAATCTTTGATAAAGCTGCCTTCAAACATGTTATCGAGTTCTTCGAGTTGTTTCTCATCGATCTCTTTACCAACACCGATTAATAGAAGTTTGATAAATGGTTTGGTATGATCGGCAATTTCTAGAGCATATTTAAAACAGAACTCTTTCACATCTTCGAGGTCTTCGATAATGCCATCGGTGATGATCAGGCAGATCGCCGCAGGTTGCTTAACCCCGATCGCAGGCGACTCTTTATATTTATTAATAAAATATCTTAGTGGTGGCAATAACTTAGTACCCGTTCCCCAAGGAATTGAAGGACCAGCGATCGCTAGATGCTCGATCTCTTCGCCACCGAAGCTACCCATATCTTCGATGAGTTCACCTGCTGCGCCACAAGCCCAGTTGATCAAGTCCACCTTGCCTGTTGCCGCAAAATTAGCTAAGTACTTCACCATCACGCGCGCGACTGGCTCGACTACGTTGTGAGTAACGGCGGCGCTAGCAAAAAAGCTACTGACAACACCACTGATGCCATACATTTTTTTCATGGAGGCAGAGCCATCAAGCGCTAAGCCAACGCGTGCGCCTTCAATATCAGGAACCATCAGAATAGTTGCCACGATGTCAATTTCTCCGTTGTTTTGCGGATAAACATTGACTTCACCAAAGGGCTGAACGACACTTTTTAGCTGCATACTCTGACTCTCTGCTAGTTCACATTTACTTCACATCAAAATATTAACGCATAGCGCATTGATGAACACATAAACGAATGCTTTGGATTCTAAAGATATCTAAATATGCTTCACCATCAGGTGACGTTTTTCTCGCCGAAATCCTATCTTGGTATAGAGTGCTTCCGCTTGATCATTCCAAAAGTCAACTACCAAAGATAGCGATCGCATGCGTTGACTTTTTAAATGATCTTCGATTAGCACAAATACTTTTTTGCCAATACCTTTGCGGCGATATTCTTCGCGAATATACAACTCATCAACAAGACCACAGCGTCCGTGATATTCCATACTAAAAAAATATGTCAGAGCGACATAACCAATCGGGCGATCGCGATCGCAAATCAACCAAATTAATCCTAACTGTTCATCACTAAGTAAAGCCGTAAATGCTTTAACGACATTGTCATCAAACATGATTTTGTCAAATTGATAGAACTCCTGTACCAATTCCATGAGTGGATCAATATCAATAAATTGAGCCAAGCGAAAATTAATATCTATTTCCCTCATAAGCTTACACATTCACCTTATAGCTCAAGTTTAGCTCATCCCCCGCAACACCACGAATGCCCCAATTATGACTTGGTGTCTCGATGAGAATAATTTCAATATCTAATGGAGCAATATCTAATTTTTCTTTTAATCGCTCAAATAATAAACAATATAGAGATTTCTTGGCTTCGATAGAACGTCCTGAGAACATGAGGATTTCGATAATGATATATTTTTCAGTGCGATCGCGAGGATGTTCAAAATTTTCAGGTTGCAATGGAAAAAATCGCTGAAATTTTTTTTCAGGTGGATAACTTAGCGCATCCACTATACAAGAATGAATTGTGAGCGACAGAACTTCACGGTTTTGCTGAATAAAATCAGCATTTCCATAGATTTTTGTTTGTGGCATAACTTTTAAAGCTAAATATATTTTTAAGTACCTCAGCATAATTAAAAAACCAGAGCCAAAATCTATACCGCCCGCTACGCGGGCGGTACAGATTTTGGGGTTTTATATTTATTTATATTTAATTTTGCCTAGCTACTTATTAAATAGCAAACTAGCAAAATAAATGGCAAAATACGGTTAAAATCTTGCCCTAGCTTGTTGATCCAGTTTGTGGATATTTGGTGGACTGAATGCGCGATCGCCGCTATTGGCAAATAATAAGTCTCGTGATTTTGGCGATCGCCATTAGTTGCGGCTTAGTGCTGGCTCAGGTTAAACCATCCCAAGCGCAATCGGTGCAGGAGTTACAGAACTATCAAAACTTTGTCGATCAACAGCGTCAAATTATTCAAAAGCAACAAGAGCAGATTAAAGCGATCGCTAAACCTGCTCAGTCTCGCCTTGATGCACTCAGACGTAATGTCCGCGCTACTGATGCTCAGATACAAGACAACGAGAAAAAAATTCGTCAGGCAAGGACACAACTGCAAACCCTCGGCACAAAGTTGCAAGACCTAGAATACGACCTAAATAAAAAACGCGATGCAACCTCAGCGCGTCTGCGATATTTGCAAAGGCAACAACTACAACGCTGGTGGATCACTCTGTTGAGCAGTCGTGACCTAAATCAATTTGCTGATCGCCGCCGTCAGATCGAACGGATTTATGATGGCGATCGCAAGTTACTTGGGGACTTGACCCAAAAATCTGATCGAGTTGAAAAGCAGCGCAATCAAGTCGTGGCACAAAGAAATGAGATCGAGCTATTGACCCAAAAGCTGAAATATCAAAAATCAAATATCGAAGCGGAGGTAGTCGCTCAACAAAATGCCGTTGATCGACTCAAGAACGATCGCCAAGCTTTAACCCAAGCCGAAGATCGACTTGTCGAAGACTCACGCCGCCTCTCGCAAATTATTTTGGCAAAAGTCCAGCCTTACGAGGGTCTAGTCATCCCCCCTGGCACAGGTCAACTGATGTATCCCACCATTGGACCTGTGACAAGCAACTTTGGCTGGCGGACTCATCCTATTCTCGGTACTGAGCGATTTCACTCAGGAATCGACTTTGGTGCAGACTATGGCAGCTTAGTTTATGCAAGCGATCGCGGTCGGGTGATTTATGCAGACTGGTATGGCGGCTATGGGAATGCGGTGATTATCGATCATGGCAATGGCATGACCACGCTGTATGGTCACTGTAGTGAGTTATATGTCAAAGATGGCGATGCTGTCGAGAAGGGGCAACCAATCTCGGCAGTTGGCTCGACAGGATTTTCGACTGGACCGCATTTACACTTTGAGTTGCGAGCAAATGGCGAACCGATTGACCCAGCCGCATACTTATAGCTGTCGCTCTTCAAAACCCAGAAAGTGTGAAGCGGCGCTCTGCGCCGCCACACACTTTCTGGGTTTTTGATTTGTGTTACCAAACGTTAGGCAAAATTGCATCCTGAAAGTCAGTGGTTTCGGTATTTGCACCACTAAAATTAGTTTTACTGAGATTGGCACTCGTAAACTCAGCCCGATTGAGATCGGCACGGCTCAAATCTGCCCCAATAAAATAAGCCTCACTGCAATTTGCACCCCGAAAATCTGCCCCCATAAGGTCGCAACCAGAAAGATTAGCTCGATAGAGATTTGCGCCGATCAAATTTGCTCGACATAGGTTGGACTCACTGAGGTCACTATCGACTAGAGTCGCACCGATCAAATCTGCACCAACCAACGCCGCAACATTAAGATTGCTGTGAGACAAATCTGCTTCGCTCAGGTTAGCGCGACTAAAATCAGTTCCCGCTAAGTTTGCTTCTTTTAATTCAGCACGGCTCAAATTTGCGCCAATTAAAATCGCGCCGATCATACTAGCTCCATTTAAGCTCGACATATTCAGCTTGGTTGTCGATAGATCAGCGTGATCAAGATTAGCCAGACGGAGATTAGAACCGCGTAAGTCGGCTCCACTTAGATTAGTTCTGCTGAGATTGGCTTCACTCAGACAGATCATACTCAGATGAGATGAACTGAGATTTGCGCCACTAAGATTTATGCCTCTGAGATTTGCCATGCTCAAATCCGCGCCCCGCAGGTTAGCAGATACAAGATTTACTTCATGAAATCTCGCACCTCGCAAATTGACCATACTCAGATCGATACCCGTCAGATTCATTCCCTCTAAATGAATTTCACTAAGATCAACCCCACGAATATCAGGATGATTTTCTCTCCATGCGTTCCAGCTATTGACACCTTGATGAAGGAGTTTTATAAATTCTTCGCTAGCCATTGGATTAATATTTGCGTTCTTGAGGGGTGAAGCGATCGCGATCTATCGATTGTAAACTCATATCAACGGGGCGATCGCTTGTTCTTACCTTACCACTTTCCAGATAGCCCAGTGTGTGTTTGAGACAATTAAGATCATCGCGTTGAGGATAGTCTTCGCGAGAGTGCGCGCCACGACTTTCTTGACGCGATAAAGCACTGGTCATGATGATCTCGCCGACTGTAAATAAATTACCTAATTCGATCGCTTGCATTAGTTCCATGTTGAATAAGTCACTGCGATCGTCAATCAGCAGATCATGGTCGTAGCGATCGCGAATAGTTTGCAATTTTGCCAAGCCATCTTTTAAGCGTTGATCATCACGAAAAATACCACAATGCTCGGTCATCGTGTCTTGGAGTTGTTGCCGAATATCGGCAATGCGCGAATTACCTTGCTTCGATAGTAAGGCTTTGAGTTTAGCTTTTGCTGCGGCAAGATAATGATCAGGGTTGATTTTTGGCATAGGGCGATCGCTTACATATGCGCCGATTTTTTCACCCGCACGTTTGCCAAATACCACACATTCTAATAATGAGTTTGCGCCCAGACGGTTTGCGCCATGTACCGACAGACAAGCGCATTCACCTGCGGCGAAAAATCTAGCGATCGCCTGACTATCAGAGCCAATAACTTGACAATCAATATTTGTGGGAATCCCGCCCATGGAGTAATGCGCGGTCGGTCGCACAGGCAGAGGCTGATCAATGCAGTCCACACCTGCAAGGCGCAAACCCTCTTCCCGCGCAAAAGGAATCCGACTGAGTATCTTTTCTCTTCCCAAATGTCGCACATCTAAATACACATAATTTCCGCCATTGATGCCCCGTCCTGCCATGATTTCGTGGGCAATATTACGCGAAGTGATATCGCGCGGCGAGAGTTCCATGCGATTTTTGCTGATCGGATAGTTTGCCATGAAGCGATCGCCTAAGTCATTTAACAAATAGGCTCCCTCGCCACGCACTGCCTCGGAGATCAACACGCCAGCAGGATATAAACCTGTAGGATGGAACTGCACAAATTCCATATCTTGTAACGGCAAGCCAATATTTGCGGTCAAACACAAACCATCGCCTGTTGAAGCCAGATCATTAGAAGTCGTATTAAATACCCTGCCATAACCACCTGTGGCACACAATACCGACTTGGCACAAAACACTTCTATCTCTGAGGTTTCCAAACTATAAGCCACAACTCCCTTTACTTCTTTCCCATTTGCACCGTCTTCATAAATCAAATCCAGCACATACCATTCATGATAGATCTTGCAACCTAACCGCCGCACATTCATGACTAATTCGTGCAGAATTGCATGTCCCGTTTTATCAGCAGCGTAACAAGCGCGACTATTTGTATGTCCCCCAAAAGCGCGTTGAGCGATTCGTCCATCTTCAGAACGCGAAAATAGAACTCCTAAATGTTCTAAGTCAATAATTACTTCAGGAGCGGATTGAGTCAAAACTTGGACAGCATTCTGATCGGCAAGATAATCTGAGCCTTTGACAGTATCAAAAGCATGGGTCAACCAATCATCGTCACCAACGTTTCTCAACGAAGCGGCGATACCACCTTGAGCCGCGACTGAATGCGATCGGATCGGATGTACTTTCGAGATTAAGCCCACACTTTGATCGGGATAGTTTTGGGCGATCGCTAGGGCGGCTCTGGAGCCAGTCAGTCCACCACCGATAATCAATACGTCATGTTCGATCATAGAATCACTCAATTATCCACAACTACCACAGCCAGAACAATCCAGCCCTCCCAAGTCTAACCCACTACAATCCATTCCTGATAGACAGTCAGCTCCTGATAAACAGTCAGCACTGTCGCAAGCAAGATCAGTACAGCTATCAGTAGTTCCATTAGCAGCTTGCGATCGCGCTTTACGTCCCCACGGCGCACCACCGAGAGTTTTCTGGTCAGGGTTCTCCAATTCTTCAGGAGTATCAACATCTTCAGGAAGTTCAAGGTCACCCGATTCACCCAATTCAATTTTGGCGATCGCGCGACTCGCATAATATTTACGATTTGCGCGACATTTCTCTTTGCGCCTCTTTAAAATTTCATTGGCATCACGACATTCTTTAAATCGCCCTTTTGCATTAGCGATCGCCGTCATGATTCCCTCTTCCGCAATCACGCGTTTAAAATATTGTGAACAAGAGTCGCAGCCATACAATACGCGATGGGCGCAAGAGAAGCCCTTGTGTGGTGAAAGGAATTTTTGATAGCCACTAATGGCGATCACGGCTAGGTTGCGAGACGCATGATTGAGAGTATGTCTGAGATTGATAGGGATTCTTTTTTGCATTTGTCGCTTTTATTCCCATTGATTTCAATTTAACGGTACGATAAATATCGATAAAGTTCTATTAATTTTTTTAATGCTGGAAGTTCTGCAATCAACTATTGATGGTATCGCTGTCGGGAGTATCATCGCCCTTGCCGCAGTCGGTTTGACGCTTACCTATGGCATCTTGCGCCTTGCCAACTTTGCCCATGGCGATATTCTCACCTTAGGGGCTTATCTATCATTTCTGGCAAATACTACGCTCAAGCTCGATATTTGGTTGTCGATCGCCTTTGGTAGTGCTATCTCGATCGCCTTAGTATTAATTTGCGAAAAGATACTCTGGCAACCATTGCGAGCCAAAAAAGCCACATCCACAACAATGATGATTGTCTCGATTGGCTTAGCATTGGTTATCCGTAATGCGATCGTCTTAGTCTGGGGCGCAAAACCTCTGAAGTATAATTTGCCGACTTATCCTGCGATCGAGATATTGGGATTAGCGCTTACTCGCAACAAAATGGTGGTAATCGTGGCAGCGATCGCCGTAATTGCCGGACTCTACTATCTATTGCAAAATACTAAAATCGGTAAAGCGATGCGAGCCGTGGCGGACAATCCTGAACTGGCTAAGGTGGCGGGGATTAATGTCAATGCGGTGATCATCTGGACATGGGTAATCGCGGGCGGGATGACTGCTTTTGGGGGCAGTATGTATGGCTTAATTACTAATTTGCGTCCAAATATGGGCTGGTTTTTGATCTTACCAATGTTTGCTGCCGTGATCCTCGGTGGTATCGGTAATCCTTATGGTGCGATCGCGGGAGCGTTGATTGTCGGTATTTCTCAAGAAGTCGCCACGACTTGTCCTGCGGCGCTAGGCGAGTTACAAAAATACTGCATCGGCACAGAATATAAACTAGGCGTGGGTTTAGTAATTATGATCTTAGTTTTATTATTCAAACCGCAAGGATTATTTAAAGGGACAATTTGATTAAAAACTAAGGAATTGTTCATGCAGAGTTTGTTGAATATACAGAAAAAACGACTGGAAGGAAGAGCTACTATTCCTGCATCAGAAACTTTGCAGTACATCACTAATCATTCATTGGGAAGGGAGTAATTCTTCTAGAGAGTGAATTAATTCTCCAACCACAATTGGTTTACTGAGATATCCATTTGCGCCGAGGCTAGTGGCTTTTTGGCGATGGCGATCGCCTGTGCGAGAGGTAAGCATGACCACAGGCAGAGCGTACCATGAGTCATGAGTGCGGATAGTTTGGAGCAAGTCAAATCCATTTACTCGCGGCATTTCTACATCAGAAATCACCATCGAGATTTTACCTTGCAGCCGCGTTAGTACATCGATCGCTTCTTGTCCATCACGACAGGCGATCACTTCAAAATCTAATTGCTTGAGCAAACGTTCTAACATGTTGCGAGTAGCGATCGAGTCTTCGGCAATGAGAATTGTTTTAACTGATTTTTGACTGATTGTAGGATTAGTTGTTTGATCAGGCTTTTTGCTAATTTTTTTTGTTTTTGCGATATTTTTTTGTAAAAGAAGATGCAAGTTATCAGGAACTAAAACAGGTATAACTTGCCCTGTACCTAAAATCGTGCAACCCATTAAGTATCTGGGAATAGCCACACTGCGATCAAAGGGTTTAAGAATTAACTGGCGTTCTTCAATAATCATATCTACGGCAACAGCGATCGGTAAATTACTGCGATTTAGAACTAAGCAAACTTTGGTGTTGATTTGTTCATTAGATCGATCGCTATAGGGTAACGCTTGCTTAAGATGTAATAGCGGGATAATTTGTCTACGCCAAGAGATTTCTGGAGATTTATTTTGATTAGGAGTTTGATTTAAAAATTGAGCTTCAGCATAAGGAAAAATGTCTAGTATGTCATTAGCAAGGATCGCGATCGCATTCTCGCCGATCGCACAGGTTAGCAATGTGACCAAGCTCAAGCCCAGTGGTAACTTGATTGTAAAAGTTGTTCCCTGCCCTTGCCATGTCTCAACTTGGATATTGCCACGCAAACGGTTGATTTGCGATCGCACAATGTCCATTCCCATACCGCGTCCAGACATCTCACTAACAGCATTACGAGTAGAGAAATTCGACTGGAAAATAAAATCAAGAATCTCCTGACGGGGAATATCACTTAGTGATATATTGACTGAGCAAATATTCTTTTCAATCGCTCTAGCATATACCTCGTTAAGGTTAATACCATCACCATCATCCTTGAGCGAAATTATGACTTGATTGCCAAAAACAACAGCACTGATTGTAATGATGGCAGTCTCAGGTTTACCAATTTTTGATCTAGTTTCAGGGCTTTCAATACCATGATCAAAGGCATTTATAAGTAGATGATTGAGTGGTGTTTGTAATTGTTCTAAGATGACTTGATCAATCGGAACATCTTCTCCTAAGATTACTAGCTCAACTTGTTTGTTATAGCGTTGACAGAGCCGCTTAAGTTGAGGCAAAAATCGATTAGCCAGATTTTTAAAAGGAACAAGACGGGATTGGGTTAGCTGGGTATAGATGCGATCAAGGTCTTGTCTTAGATATTCAATTTCTTCCCCTAACTCTCGATGACTAAGATCAATATCAGCACGATTTTCTTTGACTCGTAACAGAACTTCTTGCAGATTTTGAAGGGTGCTATGCGAAGAAGAATACTGATCGAGTTCTAATTGATCGAAATCGCTATCGATAGTAGCTTGTTTCTTTATTTGATTATTTATTTGATTATTTGCTAGTTCGTCATAAATTTTCTGCACTTGATCCTGTAGTGGAACCATTTGCAATACAAGGGACTGAAGATTTTTATTAGTTTTTCCTAATTGTTGTTGTTGTCTGAGCAGACGTTCATGTCGCAAGATCATTTCGGCGACCGTATTGGTCATATTTTCGATTTGTGAAGACGGAATTCGCAAATAGGAAATCGCTTCAGGAATTACCTCAGTAATTAAGTCAGGTATTTGATCAACAGCTAGAGGAGCGATCGCTTGAATTTCTAAGATCGCTTTTGATTGAGGATGCAGATATTGCGATCTTTGCGATCGCACACTATTGATCAAAAGTTGAGTTTCTGATAAAAGCATTGCGATCGCTGGCTTTTGTTGGAGATAAGCCTCAAAAGGTTCGACAGTATTAACCAACCAGCCCAGACTTAGCGTCTCGCCTAACAAAAAGCACTCTTCACAAAAATATTGCAGTTCTTCTCTAATTCTAGCTTCTGGCAAAGTCACAGAATTTGCTAATAATTTAATCTCTACTTGTTTAATACAGTCTTCCAAGTCTCTTTCTAAAGAAGATATAACGATTGGATTGATATTTATTGGACTAATATTTAATTGGGTGCTATTTAATGGAATATTATTTAAAGGAATAATAATATTTAGATTACTTTCTTGAACTTTGACATTTTCTAATATTGAGTCTAATTTTTGTAAAAGCTCTAGATCAATTTCAATGTCCATCAATGAGTTAGTCGGCAAACTCACCGCCTGAGAGATTACTGATGCAACTTCATCAATGCTATGACTTAACAACTCAAAGATCGTAGCGCGATCGCAAAATTCATCGCCAAATTTATTATGTTGTAAAATCTCCAACATATCTTCTAACTTGTGGGCAAGTTTACTCAAGCTCATTAGCTCAGCGATCGCTGAACCACCTTTGAGAGAATGCGCGGCGTGCATCAAAAAAATATAATTAGGCTGATCTAACTGAATCTGAGCCAATCCTTTTTGAAGATTGATCAAATAGTTAGGTGCATCCTCACTGAGAAAACATTGACGGGTTTCAATAGCAATCTCATGCAGAACTTCTGCATTTAAAGTTTTCATTAGCATTACTCCTAGTGATTATGGTCACTTTTAAATTATTTAATTATTTTTCTAGACGGAACTGACTTACCGATGTCTGTAACTCATCGACTACACCCACCAGTGTTTGTAGTGAGGAGACAACTGTCTGCGTATCGGTTGCTGTGGATTTGGCGATCGCATTAGCATTTTCCATAATGCTGTTCACCTTTTGCGATACTTCCGCTTGCGTAATTGTACTAATAGAAATCGTCTGTAAATAGTTGTCGATGGTCTGACTTAGTTCTGCTAAATCTTTGAGCGTATCTTTAGTCTCTTCCACCGACTGCGTGCCAGCGACAACTTCAGATGTACCAACTTCCATCGCTTTTAAGACTTCGGTTGTCTCTTGCTGAATATTTGTTACCAATGATTGAATCTCTCTAGTTGCCTCGGTAACTCGGTCAGCCAAGCGGCGTACCTCATCAGCAACCACCCGAAAGCCTTGTCCATTCTCACCTGCTCTCGCCGCTTCAATTGAAGCGTTGAAAGCAAGCAAGTTAGTTTTTTCCGAAATATTAGAAATAATCGCCACAATCTGCGAGACCTCTTGCGATGATTCCGCTAGTTGCTTCATTTTTTTTGATGTCGCGGCAACGGTCGAGCGAATTGCTTTGATACTATTCACAGTGCGATCCATTTTTAGATCACCTTCACGAGCGGCGATCGCCGCTCGTCTTGCCACAGTTGCCGCATCCTGAGCTGACTGAGAAACTTGCTCGATCGATTGTGCATTTTCTTCTACAGCCATCAGAGCCTGAGCAATACCATCAGACTGAGCTAGAGATGCCGCAGAAAATTTTTGCACCGAGGTTTCGCTTTCCTTTGCCAAAAAATCTGCTTGGATGGCGGTCGCTTTGACTTCTTCGACCAAGTTCCGCAACTTACGAAGTGTGGCGTTAAAAGCATCCGCGATCGAGCCAGCCAGACCGTCGGTTACTTTCGCTTCGGCAGTCAAGTCCCCTTTTTGCGCTCCTTCTATTTCTAAGAGCAAGTTGATAACTTCTCTTTGTAACAATTCTTTCTCTTTACGCTGAGATTCTGCCTCTTGCTCTTTGTCTAATGCTTGTTGGGCTAGTGTCTGCTCCGACATCTCAATGCTATCCGCCATAATATTAAACGATCGCGTCAATTCACCAATTTCATCGTTGGCAAAGACTGAAGCACGCACTTTGCGATCGCCTAAAGCAAATCTCTTCGCGATCGGCGTGAGCGCTTGCACAGGTCTTGCAACCACTGTATTTAAAAATCGCGCTAACAAGATATCCAAAAGAATTACGATTATTGCCGAAATACTCAAAGCAATCCAAGTAGTTTTCAACAATTCATTCATTTCAGTTTCAGGTGTGCCGCGAACTAAAATACCAACGGGTGCATTGCCATATTTGGGGACACCGCCCTTATCGGTTTCGACAATCCGATTGGGAACTGCTCTTGCTGCCATTGTGTAATAAGTATTCCCGATCAAGATTCGCCCAGTTACAGTCTGTCCATTTTCGGCAGCCACAGCCCGACTGAGCAAATCATCCGCCGCCGTACCTGAAATCGTCACATTAGTATTGCTAGTCTCCGCATTTGGCTGCTCGGCTGAAGTGGCGATCATAAATTCACCCGAAGGTTTGCGATAATACACCGCGCTATAGCCACCTAAACCTTTTTTACCAACTTGAGAAGTGGCAGCTAGAGCTTTTACAGTATTTTCGACAATTGGTGCTTTTTTATTAACAATGTCACCTGAAATCAGCACAGCAACAGTTTTTAGCGTGGTTGGGTCTTTGACCGCAGTAGCTGTATAACGAATCAGAGAATCAGTTGCTGTAAAGCCATCGGGCAGAGGTGGAGATTCTTTTTGGAGATCATCAGCACTCACGATCGCGGTCGCTTTGATTTGATTAGCATCTTTGAGAATATCGCTAACTAAATTATTGGGATCAAATTCCTGACCAGTGCGATCGCTATTGGCACTAACGATCACTTTACCATCAGCCCCGACTAGGGTTGCATATTCGATCTTCCGCGCCTTGACTTCATTTTCTAATATCTTCTTGACTTGTTCTTTGAGTGGTGGTGCGATCGGCTGCTTACTAGCGTATGTGGTTGCGGCACTAATTACCGCCGCGTTGTCAGACTGACCCCGAAAGCCAAATCCCATCTGGTTAATTTTGACGTTGTAGTTGATGTCCATAACTGACACCTCTGACTGCGCTTGCTTAAACAACTGATCTTGCAAAGATCGTCCAATCAAGAATGCGCCAAAGCCAACTAATGACAAAGACAATATCTCAGAAGTGAGCAAGGCAAGAAACTGCTTGCGTCCAACTGGAAAGTCATAAAACCAACCTAGAGGAGAAGATTGCGAAGTGGATTTTTTCGATAATGAATCTGGTGGCGCAACTGGGGGCGCGATCGCTGACTCTTGATCGGCTTTTAATGTTGAGGTTCCGCCCATAGCTGCAATCGCCGCGATCGCGATCGCGGCATAAGTTCCATCAATATCGTCTTCAATAACTTTCTGATAGACTTCTCTAGCCGCATTTATATCCCCCTGACTCTCTAAGTCATAGGCAGAGAGAATCTGCGCCATCGGGTCACGAGAATTATTATTAGCATTTCCATTAGTAGTTACAGATGGTGGGATTAAAGTATCGTTAGTTTGAATCATAGAGATTATTTAGAGAAATTATTAGGGGAAGTTATCAGAAAGTATAGCGAGTGAATAAATCTTGAATTTTTTGATTTTAGGCTGTAGAAATATCGACTAATTCAGCGATCGCTTCACTCACATCAGGATTTAAGAGTCGAAATACTTCTGGGACATTTAAAATTCCGTAGGTATTGTTATCGAGCTTTACCAAGCCTGACAACAAAGCTTTGGCTCGTGGCGGCAATTTATTTGGCAGCGGGAGTAGCTTTTGTGAATCAAGCATCACAATTTCTTCGAGAGCCATCACTACACAAGCCAGACGGCGCATCCCCCCATCTGGCATCTGTGCGCGCATGGCGATCGCGATAATTGGCTTCGATAGAGGGTTGGGTTGAATACCTAAAAACTTCTCTAAATGCAGAACCCATAGTAAACTTCCCTGTCGATTAGTAAGTCCTAATAGACAAGGATCAACACCTGGGATCGGGCTAATATCTTGAGGCTGTAGCTGCACAACTTCGTCAACATAGCTAACTGGAAGAGCGATCCGCAGTAATGATGAAACTCTAAGTCGACAATATTCTTGAATCATAGAACTATTAAGTACCTCAGCATTAAGTATCTCAGCATAGTTAAGAACTAGAACTTAGAAACAGAACCTAGAAATCTGTGTTAGGCGCAGCATAGGTTCTGGGTTTTAATTAACATGCTGATAGACCGTTTCTAGTAACTGCTTGGGAGCAAATGGCTTAGTCAAATAAGCATTCCCACCCTGCCGTAGCGCCCAAAACTTATCGAAGTCTTGATCTTTAGAAGTACAAAAGATGATGGGAACTTGTTTAAACTTTTCTTGATCGCGAATGGTACGACATAAATCTAATCCACTTTGACCAGGCATAATCACATCTAAAACAATCAAATTTGGAATCGTATGGCTAGATAGCCATTGCCAAGCATCTTCAGCATTTCCTTGCAGAACAACATCAAATCCAGAGCGCGACAACAAACTGGAAATAAGTTGTTGTTCAGCATGTCCATCTTCGACAACGAGTACTGTTTTCATAGAGCCTTTAGTGATTCTTGATCTAGGTGATTAAGTAAATTACCCAACACTAACCTGAGTACAGGTACAGTGTGGGCTTTCAATAGCCCTGAGAGTATCTGCAATGCTGCAAAACAATCTCGAACCTTCAGGCTTATTTACGGAAGCCCCAAGAGCAGCAATATTCTTACTGCCATTCAAATCAGCGTCACCTTTCCAACCACAATGACCACAAGCAAATCTTTTCCCATTCCTATAAGACTCACCTTTCACAGGATGGATATGGTTACATTTATGGCACATCTGACTGGTATAGGCGGGACTGACAAACAAAATCTTGACGCTATGTTTTATTGCCTTGTAGACAAGAAATTGCCGCAACTGGAAGAACGCCCAACTATTACTAAGTCTGCGTTCTTTGTTACTTCTAGGTTGCTTATTTGTGCGCTCCCTAATCCCCGTCAAATCTTCTAAAGCAATAATTTGGTTTTTGCATTGAGCGCCAGTTACAATACGGTGACTGATCGTGTGATTTACCCAAGCCTGAAAACGCTTTTCCTTGCCCGATAACCGTTTCAACAATTCTCGACATCTACGCCGATTACTGCGTGTGCCTTTCGAGGCTTTTTGTTGGATGTTTGCTCTCAACTTAGCAAAATGATTCCTAACTTTGGTAATTTCTTTACCGCTAAACTTTTCTCCTTCAGAAGTAACCGCAATATCAGTCCTACCCAAATCACAGCCTAAAACTTCATCGCTTTGTGGCGGGTCGGTTGGCTGAGATTCAAGCTGAATATTGAGATAGTAACTACCATCTTTACGCTTGCATAAGGTCGCAGTTTTAGGACTTTGACCTTTCAGCAGTCCAAGCTGATAATTACCTATAGCCAATGGGAACCTTTCTCGACCACCAGTAGTAGTCAAGCTTACAGTCCAGTCTTTTTCCCTGAAAGAAAAAATACGGGCATCGTAGGTGACGCTAGTAGGAGCGAAACCAGTAACGGGTTTACTATCTTTCTTAGCTATTTTTCTGTTTCCAGAAACCCGTCTAATCGCGTGGATAGCCAACTGAGCCGAAAGTCCAAACATATCTCTAACATTGTGATATATCAAAGATTGCATCGCCAATTCGTTCATCAGATTTGGCGGTACAGTTTGATTCACATATTCGCAAGCCTTAGCAAACGCCTGAAGGGTCTCATCAATTTTAGTAGACTGTTCAGGTGATACTTCAAGCTTGCAAGATACTGTTAGGACTTGTTTCATGGCAAAATTATATCATGTATTGAAGAAATCTTGCCTGCGTTTATAGATAGTTTGTTCGGCGGGTACGCCTCACGCACATTCCTCCCGTCACTCAACGGAGTACCCTTAGAGTGCGGGAATCCTGCTGTTTCTGTTGAAGTTTGGTTGTTTTGGAGTAGTCGCTGGACTTTAGTAATTAGTGTGTCAGTATTGACAGGTTTAGTAATGTAGTCATTTGCCCCCACAAGTTGCGCTCTCATGCGATCAATGAGACCATCTCGACCAGTAAACATCACAATTGGAACGTTCCGCATATGTCGCGATTGCCGCAACATCGTGCAGAGTTCATAACCATCGACCTCTGGCATAGTGATATCCATTAAAATTAAAGCTGGTTTTTGCCTTACTAATGAAGTGAGGCAACTAGTCGGATCGGTAATTCCCAACACCCGAAATCCAGACATTTCCAGCACCATTTTAACCTGACGCTGCACAGTATTACTATCATCGATACAGGCAATTAGTGGACCCGTAGGTTCTGGAGATACGATCGCTAAATTTGTCGCTGAGGGGAAGACCTCCAAAGTTTTATTTTCAACTAATGGATGCAACCACAATGATAAAATATGAGACTCTAATTGAAGTTGATAACAAATCTCATAAACACTAAGTTTCTGTTCTAATATTCCCAGCCAAGTGGGTAAGCTCACATTTAATAGACTGGTATTATTATCCCAAAAGCGACTGAAATATTCGACTTTACTTTGATCTAGATAAATGCGCGAAAATGGAGAGGGCATTGAAGCATGTAGTTTTTGCCAGAAGCGAATATGATTAGAGGCTGGTTTAATGATGTCAGTTAATGGTGCAGCAATTAGTACAGGCTTAATACAAGCATTAGTTTCAAATTTTGCATAGGTATTGGTGTGTGAGATAGCTTGAATCAGGGCTTCTCTCGAAAAATTGAGCAGTATGCGCCGAAATTCAGTAAGGGAACTATGATGTTCTACTTGCCATTCGTAAAGACTCTCATATTCTGACTTGCCTAGACTAAGATTGGGCAAGGGCAAATCTGGGTTCATTTGTTGCCAGAGCGAACCAAAACGTTCGGGACGATAACCACTTGTTGTCGCAAAGTATAAACGAGACCCGCCAACATACAACTGCCAAGTAACTGACGTATCTTGTGGAGTTGATATCGACAAGCAGCCTGTTAGGTCTTTCTGAGCAATGACCTGCAATAACTTGTATGGATTGTGGAGATTGCCTTGCATAGAATTAGAGTGCTAACTTTAGCTAATAACTCAATCGTTAAATTCAATTTATTACAATAAAATAAGATTTAGTATTCCCCGTATAAATACTTATGCACATTTATTTTTAGATAATTCTTTGGTAGTGCTGCAAAGTAATGTTTTCAGGAATTGTGTTGCGGGCGCAAAGAACCCGCAACACAATTCCATTGCATGACTACCAATTCTTTAAATACAGTATAAATAAAATATGTAAATTTAAGCTGTAGTTTAAACTACATAAGTAGCCAACCTAAAAGATGCAGTCGCCTGAGTAGGAGGGGCAACTCCATATCTGGTTTGGTTCTTTAGTTAGGCACAGCCACTTAGTAGACTTATTAATTTATATTAATTTACGGCGATCGCGAGTATTTGCTTCAGACTTGTAACTAGCTCTAGCTCCTGATATGGTTTGCTGAAATATGCAGTTGCACCCAATTCTAAGGCAAGCTTTTGATTGTTTTCATTATTACGAGATGTAAGTACTACTACGGGTAAATTTTGGAGCAGTTTATCATTGCGAATATCTGATAAGAGTTTAAATCCATCCATTTGTGGCATCTCTAAATCAGTGATCACAATATCAATATCTAGTGTGGTATCTAAACGTTTTTGCAGAAGTGCGATCGCTTCTCTCCCATTTTGAACTTGCTCCGTCAAAAAGCCTGACTTTGCTAAGGTCATTGCCAAATAGCGCCTAACATTAGCTGAAGATTCGACAATTAAAATTTTAGGCTGAGGTGACTGTGGACGGCTAGAGTTTTGTTGGGAGTCATCTGCCCCAAAAAAATCAGACAGGCTACTTAGATCATGCAAATTTGTCTGGATAGTCTGAATATTTGGGAGAGTTGAAGAAGTTTGGGTAACCAGTCCAGTTTTATCTGATCTTGATCGTACACATTGACTTACTAACTCCGAAGGATTGAGCAAAGCGATCGCCTGACTATTACCTAAAATCACCGCCCCCAGAAAAATATTCGGTAGAGTAATATCTCCTTCAATGTGATGAAAAGTGGCTTCTTGATCGCTCCAGCAGCCATCAGTCTGCAATGCAAATACATCGTTTTCATGACACATTACTAAAAATGAAGGTTTAGCATTAGCAGGCTTATATCTTTCTAGATGACCATGCAATCGCAGAGATTGATTAGACTGATGCGAAACTTGGTTGAGATTATGGCGACAATTGAGCTTTAGCAAAGAATCAAGCCGTACTACAGGAATCAAGCGATCGCGCCAAAGTATAGCTTCCCTATTCTCAAAGTCCTCATAGAGTTCAATAGGAATGACTTCTAGAATGACCTTACTGGAAATTGCTAAGCACATTTGCTCAATATCAATCAATAACACACGCGTCACAGAGCGCGTGTTTAGCACTTGATGCAGATTTCCCCTTAGGTGTCGGACATCTTGGCTCATCGCATATGTTTGTTGCTCAGCAAGATTAAGCGCATTTGCTAAACTTTCTAAAGTATTTTGCAAAAGTGCGATCGCAGTCTGGTCTTGAGTAACTGCGTTAAGAGCTAATGACTGCAAATTTTTTTGAGCTTCCTCCGACAATATTTTCATTCCACCGATATAAACATCTAAGCCTCCCTTCCGCATCAATAATTCTTCTGACAAATCTTCTAATATTTCCAAATCATATAAAGGAATATGAATAGCAGTGTCATTAGTTAAAACTTGAGATGGAATCTCTAGATTTAGATGCAGATTTGTGTCCTCATCATTTGTATCCTCATCAATAGGCTCTTTATTGCTTTCTTTATCTTTATGATAGACATTTTTATGATAGATCGGTGATGCTTCTATAGCTGTATCAACTTCTGAATTAGAAAAATCAAAACCAACTTCCATTTTTTCTAATATTGGAGTCTCAACATCATCTACTTTAGACCAAGAATCAAGCACAGAGAGTCCATTCCAAGCATTAGAGAAATCATCTCCAATAGCATTTATATCCTCGTCATTAACTTCATATAGTTCATTCTCATCGTCTAATAATTGATCGAGAAATGAATCTGAAAATATATCTACAAACAAGTCTGGCATTGGCAGTTTTGCTTCACTAGAAGTATCTTCTTGAATTAGTAGAAAACTATCTAGCTGATTTTCTGTGTTTGGATACAGTTCATTGTTAGCTTCTATTTCAAGATTTATATCGAACAAATGTAAAGCCTCTAGTGTGTCATCTAGATTAAAAGGCTCATTCTTTTCGTCAAGTTTATCGATATTAAGCTTATTAGCAATATCTTTGTTAACTTGTGTTTCTTGATTAGTCATTGAAGGATTCATTATATCTATATAAACTTATTTAATAAACTTATTTATCTATTAAACTTAATGCAGGTAATGCCAAGCATTAGCTAAAAGTACTATCTGCACTAAGTTATCGGGTTTTAAGATTTGCCAAAGATTGTTGTAAATCTCCAGAATATCGCTTGGTTGACTTGATAAATTTGGATACTTCCGAAGAAGAAGTAAGCGTGCGTTTAGAAATGTGAGAAATATCTTTCATTAAACTTGCAACCCCTTCTGATGTCTGAACTTGGGAGATTGTAGCAACTGTGATTGCCGACATTAGACCGTCAATCTGTTGTGATATTTGCGTGATTTGTTGGAGGCTATCTTTGGCAGCGATCGCCAATATGTTACTTTCAGAGACTTGATTACTCCCTGACTCGATTGAAGCCATTACTTCGTTAGTCTCACGCTGGATCATGCCGAGCAAGCTTTCTACTTCTTTAGTCGCGGCAACTGAACGCGCCGCAAGTTCTCCTACCTCTTCAGCAACCATCACAAACCCACCCGCCATATTGCCTGTACGAGCCGCTTCAAGACTGGCATTAATAGACAGAAAATTAGTCTTAACTGCAATTTCATTAATAGAAGAAATTGCTAAAGCAATTTTTTGCGATACTTCACCCAAATGTTTGACTCGCTTAGCGGTAGTCGAAACCGTATTTTGCAACTCTCCCACTTTTTCCATAACTGCGTCAATAGAGCGATCGCTATCAGATATTTTCTCAGCAACTATTAATGATGATTGAACTGCTTGTTGGCTGTTATTTACAATTGTAGTTGCGGATAACTTCAGCATTTGGGCAGTATTTAGCGATCGCGTCACCATGTCAACTTGTCTTTGAGAGACACTGGCTAGATTAGCGATCGCTTGCTCGTTCTGCCCCAGCGAAAAATTAACTTGATTAGCCGATGACTTCACTTGACCAATGATATTTTGCAATCCCCGCATTACCTCCTCAAAAAATACAGATACACCCTCCAAGTCACCATTAATCGCCTGTGTGGAAACAGTTAAATCACCATCAGCCAAAGATTGCATATCCCTAAGCATCTGTACTAAATGTTTCTGAATATCTTCGTTTTGTTTACGATTGCTCTCAGCTTCGGCAGTGCGTTGTACCATCTCAGCCCGAACTTTTTTGCCCAGTACCAATATATTTTCATCTGACAAGTCGCCATCCTTGACTTCTCGGCTTTCTTGCCGCGCCAGCTTAGACAAGACCTTAAAGAGTTTTACGACTTGTACTTGCAACCGCTGCTTCTCTTGTTCCTGTTTTTGCATCATCGTTTGGAACTGTTCAGACATTTTATTAATGCTTAATGAGATGTCTGACAACTCATCATTACCTTCTACACTCAAGGTTCCCGAAAACATTACCTCGGAAGAAGTTCCCGTATCTGCTTTCACTCGCCCTAAATCGCGTAAAGCCAAACGGATATATTTAAGTCTAGAACTCAGTTTTCGAGATAATACATAGGCGATCGCTCCCACTAATAAAGGTGTAATCGCGATCCCCGCACCAATTACTAACAATAAATTTTGGCTGCCTGACAGAGCTGTAGCCTTATCGATCGTAGTTAATAAATCCCAAGTTAATATGCCATAGTTCTGCATATTTGGCACAGGTGCATAAGCAAGAATTTGCACATTGCGATCGCTCTTTGCCACATCTCGGAGATCAGGTGACTGTGCAGATCGCAATTCAGACAACATTGCAAAATCAGAAGATGCATCTTCGCCAGTATTAATAAGTTGTGAACTAGCAATATACTTATTAGCGCTATCAATTATAAAGAAGTTACCACTAACATTAGTATTTAACTGGTTTATCAATGTCTTTACAGGAATCTCCACCTGCAAGACCATACCAACCTTCTGTGAAGCGGGATTTTTGACCGACACAACTGCATAAAGAGATGCTCCATCTTTCCCAACTACAGGATTACTGATTAACACACTATCTGTCGAAGCAACTTTATCTAGAGTGATAGGATTGATCGTCTGTAGGGTTTTGGAATTAGTTGACTGAGCGATTAACTCACCACTCGTACTGAATACAGAAACACTAGCGTATTGTGGATAAGCTTGGCTATACAGGTTTAAACGGTTAGTTAATTGCTGCTTATATTGACGTTGCTGAATGATCGGCAACGTCAAGAGAGATTTAAAAGTATTCTGTCCTACTTCAGTCGAGATTAGCAATGTCTTCACCACCTCTACATCAGTAGCTTGCTGCTTCAAAAAATCCCCCGTTCCTTTAGCCAGAGCGATCGCTTCTGATTGCTGCCCTTGCTTAACCTTGCTCAAAAGTAATCTATCTCCAACTTGGTATGCTGCGATCCCCAAAGCGATCGCAGGTATCGTCGCAACCAAAGCTCCCCATAAAGTGATCTTCTGGGCAACACTAGAGAACTTAAACATATCCTCCAAAGCGATCGGTGTTGAATTCGACTTATTATCAATAAGTTTTGGATTACCTTGATCCCCAAACAACGCTGATTCTACCGATTCCAAAGCAGGAAACTCGACTGAAATCCCATGATTCTTAGCCTTTTTAGCTTTTTTAGATTTTTGGTTCACCTTTTGAATGTTTTCAATCGTATCATTCAAGATTGACGATATAGGTTCTTTGGCTATATCTCCATCAGATATATCTCCATCAGATATATCTTCATCAAGCTCAGACAGTTCACGCTGATGTTCTTGATTTTTAACTTGATTTTCTGCAACTTGATTTTTAAATAGCGCCGCGATCGCAGGCGGTGGCGGCACAATACCATTACTCTGAGCGTTAGTAGAACCTTTAAGAATAGAGTTGGTAGAAGGAGGGGCAATCAAAGTAAGATCATCATCAGTTGCGATCGCATAGCTATTGTCATGACTATTACTGAGCAAGTCATTTTTCTTTGAACTACTCAGATCATGGAGATTATCTAAATCTTTTGGGATTCTATCTTCAGCTTTTGGGAGAACAGTCTTTAAAGCCGTATTAGCTAACTTATTTTGGATTTGAGCAAGTGAGGTACTAGCAAGATCAAGCAAATCTGGGTCATCAGTAAGAGTTAACACCTGCTGATACTGAGCTTTGGCATATTCAGTTTTACCTGCTTTCCGAAAAGTCGCACCCAGCCAGATATGCAACTTGGGATTGCGAGGGTCTTCGGACAACAATTCTGAGAACTGCTGCATCGCCTCTTCATAACGACCCTCTACATAAGAGTGTAGAGCCGCCTGATACTGTGCTGTCATCATGGATCGTCCCTGCATGAAATACGTCTTTGCTTGTTTTCAAGACGGAGGCTCATGTCTCTACAAGTCTCCTAACTATAGACAATTAAACAAATTTACATCTAAATTCTCTAGCGCCATTTTGCTTGTATTTATCAAAAAAAAGTGCTATCTTTGTCAACGACTTGTTACACCTCAGTTGTATAAAAATTGAAAAAACTGGTTTTATTTCTTGGATGCGATTGGCTCCTCAACGTAAAGCTAGGCGACAGACGTGAGTCTGACCCTACCCTTTCTTGGGACGATGCCTGTGAAGGACCTAGTATGTTCCGATCGATCTTTTAAGTCTCAGGGTTGTAACCACTGTTAACAACCTAGGTCGATCGCTTCTCATCATGGAGAAGACTAAATATTTTTTCAAAACTAAATAGGTAGCCAAAAACTGTCGGGGATAGGTGGATTTTTGCGCGCAAGATTTCAAATTAGCAATATCTGTCTTTTGACTAATACATATTGTGAAAGGTGATCGTGCGGCATAGCAAAAAACACTTAACTACCAGATATCTGAGCCTACTTGTTCTGTTATTGAATTCTGCTCAAAAATCTTTTTTTGCATATATTTGCATACATCCACATCTAGGACTATAAAAATCATGAAACGCGACCTACTTAAACAGACTGTAGAACACATTGACATCAAAGCTTTTGATGTAGTTGGATTGGTTGACGCTATGGCAAATACCGCTTTTCAAGGTAGGAACCTTGGTCGCGCTGCTCATATCTACGACAACATGATTCAAGACAAAGATTGCGCGATCATCTTGTGCTTGGCAGGTTCTTTGTTTAGTGCGGGTCTCAAAGGAATCGTCTACGATCTGATCGCCAACAACATGGTAGACATGATTGTCTCTACAGGCGCAAACATCGTTGATCAAGACTTCTTTGAAGCTCTCGGATATCGTCATTATGTCGGTAATATTGCTGCTGACGATACAGTACTGCGCGATAATGCCGTCGATCGCATCTATGACACCTACATCGATGAAGATGAATTGCGTGTTTGTGACATGACGATCGCCAAAATCGCGAACTCGCTTCCTCCCCGCCCTTACTCCTCTCGTGAGTTTATCCACGAAATGGGTGCATATCTAGATAAGAATGCCAAAAACCGTCACTCAGTGGTACTGGCCGCTTACGAACATCAAGTTCCCATCTTCGTGCCTGCTTTCAGTGATTGTTCCGCGGGCTTTGGCTTAGTACATCACCAATGGAACTCTCCCGAAGAGCATGTCAGCATCGACTCTGTAAAAGACTTCCGCGAATTGACTCAGTGCAAGTTGGCAAGCCCTCATACTGGTCTATTCATGATCGGTGGTGGCGTGCCTAAGAACTTCGCTCAAGATACAGTTGTCGCGGCTGAGTTGCTTGGTTTCGATGCAGCGATGCACAAATACGCTGTCCAAATCACCGTTGCTGATGAACGTGATGGCGCGCTATCGGGTTCTACTTTGAGAGAAGCACATTCTTGGGGTAAGGTCGATATTGTTCAAGAGCAAATGGTCTTCTCAGAAGCGACCGTTGCCCTGCCTCTGATTGCGGGTTATGTCTATGGCAAGCGCAACTGGTGCGATCGCGCACCACGTCAGCTTGCTCAAGTATTCAACAAACCATCTGTTGGTACTTTTAGCCAGATTCCCACTCCTGTAGGCGTGTAGCTCCAAATAAAAAATAAAGCTGGCGCTTTGCACCAGCTTTATTTTTTGGGATTTAACCTTTTAGAGTTTATTTTTGTTTGAGAACTAGCAAGGTGATATCGTCATATACTTTTTGAGTGCCAATATGCGATCGCAGATCATCGATAACTGCGTGGCGAATAGCGATCGCCGATGCATCAACATTTTGGCAAACAACTTCACGAACAACTTCACATAAACGTTCCACACCATAGAGTTGTCGAGCTTCATTTTCCGCCTCAGTAATGCCATCGGTATACAGCACCACGACATCACCTGTATCTAAATCTATTTGCTTCTGCGCTAAAAAATCAAAAATTTCTTCTTCTAATCCAATCGGAAAGCCAAGATCAATCGTATCAAATCTCTCTAAAGTTCCATCTTTACGCACCACGATCATCTCTTCATGCTGACCACTTAGAGTTAATTTACCGTTCTCATAATCAATTAGTGCCAAAGTCAAATTCTTATCAGACGACATTCTCTGGACATTGCCATAAATCGTGCGATTGAGCGTATCCAAAAATCGCACAGGATCGTTCTCTTCATTTTGTAACAAGGTTCTTACCGCAGTCTGCACCATGATCATCAGCATTCCACTCTCCAGACCATGCCCGGTCACGTCCCCGATACCGATTTTAATTTTGCCATTTTGTTGCAGTACATCATAATAGTCACCACCCACCTCAGCCGCAGGTTCCATGTATCCAGAGATATCTAACCCAGCAATTAACAAAAGCTCTTTATCTTTGGGTAAAATCATCTGCTGGAGCTTCCGTGTTATATCTAACTCACTACTCATTCGTAAGTTCTCTTCTTTAAGAAGATCATTCAACGCAAGTATTTGCTGATTAGCTCCATCTAGAGCGATTTCCGCAGTTTTACGTTGACTAATATCTTCAACTGTTCCTTCGTAATACAGTATTTTTCCTTCGGCATTTCGCATTGCGCGGACATTTTCACTAATCCAGATCGTAGTGCGATCGCACTTATACACCTGCGACTCAAAGCTAGTAATCGTGTCATTTTCATACATTAAAGTCTGAAACTCTTGACGGCGATCGCGATTAACATATAGCTGTGTCTGGATATCCATATCTTGCGCTAACAGATGCTCAACCGACTCATAGCCATAAATTCTCGCTAGTGCAGGATTTACACTGAGATATTTGCCATTGACTGTGGTTTGGAAAATGCCATCGACAGAATTTTCAAAGATACTACGATATTTTTCCTCGGATTTTCTTAAGGCGATCGCCACATTGTTAAACGATCGCACAACCATCGACAACTCATCTTTACTATCAATATTAATGGCGATCGCTTTACCTAAAGTCATTTGTTGAGAAGCAATATCTAACTGAGATACAGTTTTCATCACTGACAGATAAAAACCGACAAATAGATAAATAATTGCAATCAATACAACGGCAATAAAAATCAAAATAAATTGTTTGCGGTTCTCAAAACCATGAAGGCGATAGCTCAGTAACTCATCAAGGCAATCGTTAGCCTGCTGCCATAAAACAAAGCTATCCTCTAGCGTACTTTGCATCTCTTGTTGATAAAAGCTTCCAGTTAGGTAAGATTTGCTTTCTTGTCTAATCAATAAATTTGTATAGTCATTAACTTCACTTATACCCACAAATAAATTGCGAAGAGAAACACTCAACGAATCACGAAGATTACCAAAAGACTGGTAGTTAAAAGTTCTCTCTAGATTTGAATTTAGTTCATTATTGTAGTTATTTAATAAACTTATTAAAGAAATCAGCAGCGTTCTCTCCTCATTAGTAACTTCTTGCTTAAATAAAACTTCTGCTTCTGTCTGCATAATCTTGTGCAGTATTTTTTGCATTTCTGGCAGTTTTAGAGATGTAGCATCCATCAGATAGTAAGTATCTAAGTCGGGATCGAGAATCAAATTGGAGACTTCAACTATATGGATTCGGAAGCGATCAAGTTGATCAATTAACAAATCATGCTTACGAAATTCTAAAAATTCTTGACCATCGCGCAAGCTTTGCCAACTAAATTTGATGTCGTTCAGTTTCTCTCCAGTTTGCAATACGCCACCAAATTGACGATCGACATTTGCTAGTTCTGTAAGCCTTTGATCAATCTTATTTTGTAAATTTCGCAACTCTTCTACTTGAGATGATTGCCCTAAACTTAGTGAATTATTATAAAATCGACGCTGTAAAATCAATTGTCGGCGCGGAATGTATTGCCATAATTGATTTAGCGCTCGCAGATAAGCATTGCCATAGAGTTCTTTTTGAGTAAATTCAATACGATTATTAATTTCTGACAACCAAAAATTCATCACTAAGACTAGCGGCAAAATAAACAGCAAACTGATGATCAGAAACTTTTGAGGATACTTCAAACGATTCATAAGTGCGATCGCTGGTTGAAACAGTTCCATATTTTGCGCCATATCTAAAGCATCTTAGATTTTAATGAATTTCTTAGTTCATAAGTTCCCACTTTAAATTATGTGGGAACTTATCACAAGATTGAGAGTCTCCATAGGTTAAGCTTTGATTAAGATTAGGTTAATAAAAAGCAATTACACCTGATAATAATCCATAAGACTATCCCCAACGACCTCGAATTGAAATCTAGTGAGGTAAATCATGTCGGCAACCATAACCAAATTTCTGTTTCCCCGCTCTCGCTATTACGGCACATTTAGTCCAGAGAATTTGGTCTTTAATGCCAATTTACAAGAATTCTCTTATCGTATCAGTATCATTTGTGCGCTAGAAACTGGCGGCAAAATTTCATCTCAAGATGCATACTCACAAGTTGCAGAGCTATGGCAACAACTAAAGCAATCAAAGCAAAACCTAAAGCCCCAAACCTAAAGCCCCAAAATTAAACTCAGAGATTAAATTCAAAGATTAACAAGAGTGTGAAAGTGTAAAGCATTCTTGTTAATCTTTGGCTAATCACCAGATTTTGTGTGGATTTGCCGACAATTAATTTAACTTCTGCTTTAACTTTCACACTTAGTGCTAATCTGATAAGTGGCTCGGATCTATGCGATCGCAACGCCCGAATCGTGTCAGGGTCGGAAGACAGCAGCACTAAGGGATGCTTGAGATAGGCGTAGTACCCGGGCTACTTTTTTAGGTTTAGCAATGGGTGTAGGAGAGATTCATGGGTCGGGCGAAAAAAGTCGTACTTGCATACTCAGGCGGCGTTGACACATCTGTTTGCATTCCTTATCTCATGCAAGAATGGGGTGTTGAAGAAGTAATCACCCTTGCAGCAGATCTAGGACAAGGCGATGAGTTAGCTCCCATCAAACAAAAGGCGCTGGATTCAGGAGCGTCAGTCTCCTTAGTTCAAGATGTCACCAAAGAATTTGTTACAGACTATGCATTTCCTGCGATTAAGGCAAATGCGCTTTATGAAAATCGATATCCCTTGACAACCGCTCTGGCACGTCCGCTAATTGCCAAGATATTGGTTGAAGCGGCTGAAGAATATGGAGCCGATGCAGTTGCTCATGGATGTACGGGCAAAGGCAATGACCAAGTAAGGTTTGATGTGTCCATTGCGGCTCTTAATCCAGACATTAAAGTGCTTGCACCTGCGCGTGAGTGGGGGATGAGTCGCGAAGAGACGATCGCCTATGGTGAGAAGTTTGGGATTGCCTCCCCAGTTAAGAAGTCTTCGCCATTTAGCATCGATCGCAACTTGCTCGGACGCAGCATCGAAGCAGGTCCTCTCGAAGATGCTTGGAATGAGCCACCTGAAGAAATTTATGCGATGACGAAAGCGATCGCAAACACTCCAGATGAACCAACTTATACCGAAATTGGCTTCGAGAAAGGCATCCCTGTTGCCATTAATGGTATTGCTCTTGAGCCTGTGGAATTAATCACCCGACTTAATGCGATCGCAGGTGACAACGGAGTCGGACGTATCGACATGGTCGAAAACCGCCTAGTCGGGATCAAGTCTCGAGAAATCTACGAAGCTCCCGCCATGTTGGTCTTGATCCACGCCCACCGCGATCTGGAGAGCCTTGCTTTGCCATCTGACCTCGCTCACTACAAGCGTGGAGTCGAAGAAACCTACGGCAAAATGATCTATAACGGGCTTTGGTATAGCCCACTCAAAACTGCTCTTGATGCTTTTATCGATAGTAGCCAAGAGCGCGTATCAGGCACAGTCCGCATCAAATTCCATAAAGGCAACGCCATCATCGTTGGTCGTCAATCAGTCAACTCTTTGTATGACGAAGACTTAGCAACCTACACCAGCGCTGACCAGTTCGACCATAAAGCCGCCGAAGGCTTTATTTATGTCTGGGGAATGCCAATCCGTGTTTGGGCGCAAAAAAACAGATAAACTTAAAAGGAGCGCTAAGCGCTCCTTTTAAGTTTATTAGTGGATTTTACGATTTCCCCATGACAAAAGTACCTTTACCCGATGAGCGCATTCTTTTCAAAGGTCATCCTGCGATTATTGGGAGTGTGACGAGGTTGCTGATTTCAATTTTAAGTGCCGGAATTGGGGCAGTTTGGTTTTGGTTGCAATCTAAGAACACGCAATATTTAATTACTTCTCAAAGAATCGTTGTCGAAACGGGAATTTTTTCGAGAGCGATCGAGACTATCGAGATATATCAAATTGATGATATTCATCTAGAGAAACCACTAAATCAACGCATCATGGGTACGGGGAATATGCTCTTATTGACGCGTGATATATCGGCTCCAAAATTGGTGTTAGAGCGTCTACCCGTAGATATAAGGGAGCTATATGAACAGATACGTCCATGTATCCAGCAAGCAAGGTTTCGTTTTCGGGTTCGTGATGAAGAAAATCCCAGAGAATTCTTAGAATAAGTGTGGCTTAAAATTTACTGCTGCGGTTGCTGATCGCTATATATTTAAAACTCAAGCTAAACTAGAAAAAGAGTCTTAAATACTGCCAAGTTTAGCAATTAAGTTTATCAATAATGAATTCATCATCAATTTCAGTTAGAGAATTGCCTCTGTTCCCATTACCTGAGTTGGTACTATTTCCAGGACAGTCACTTCCGCTGCATATTTTTGAATATCGCTATCGAATGATGATCAATACAGTCTTAGAGAGCGATCGCTGTTTTGGGGTGGTGATGTGGGATTCGGAAACGGGAAAGCCTGCAAATATCGGCTGTGTTGCTCAAATTGTGCAGTACCACCGTATGCCAGACGATCGCTTCAAAATCTTGACCACAGGTCAGCAGCGCTTCCGAGTTTTAGAATATGTACGCGAAACTCCTTATCGGGTCGGCTTAGTAGAATGGATTGAGGACGACACCGTTAGCGACACGCCATATTTACTCGCCACCGAAGTACGCGAGCTGCTCAATGATGTGATCCGCTTGTCTCAAAAGCTCACCGATCAACAAATCGAATTACCAAAAATTCCGCGTAGTCCGATCGAACTGTCTTACTGGATTGCGAGTAACTTTCAAGGCGCAAGTCTAGAGCAGCAGTCATTACTGGAAACTTGTGATACATCAGCACGGTTGCGGCGTGAAGCTGAAATATTGTCTTCGACTAGAAGTCAATTAGCCGCGCGTACTGTTTTAAAGGATACTTTTAAAAATAGTTAAAGCAATTACTCTTTAAAAGTTCGCTGTTATGAGCTTAAGATAGTAGATTACAGATTATTTAATTTGTAATCTCTATTAAATACGCATGGGAAAAATGTTTGTTCTCTCACAGCAACGCCTAAAACTATTTCCGCGCATTGTCACAATCGTAATGGTGGCGCTAATTTATTATGGCACTTCTGAGTTTTCGCGACATGTAGTTAGTACGCCTCAAGCGGTTACACCTGTCTGGCCGCCTGACGGATTTGCATCGGCGGCAATTCTAATTTTTGGGTTTCAGATTTTACCCGGAGTTTTAATTGGTTCATTTTTTGGCAATATCGGGGCATTTTTTAATGCTGAAAGTTGGTACACAGCGATCGCCTCAATCTTACAAGTTTTAGGAATTGCGATCGGCACAACCATCGGAACAGGGCTTGGGAACTACTTGCTGCGTAAGACAATTAAGAGCAGAAATCCTTTCCGAAGATTGAATGATGTTTATCAATTCTTAGCTTTTACAGGTATTCTCGCACCTGTAATTAATGCTACCTCTGGAGTGATTTGCTTAGGGCTAGGTGGCAAAATAACTTGGTCAATGTTTGGTAATATTTGGCTAACCTGGTGGGTTTCTAATGTTGCAGGAATATGCATATTTACTCCCGCAATTTTTAGTTGGTACAAACTGTATCTCAAGACTGTTAAAGACAGGGTGAATTTAGCTAACAACCAGAAGACACGAACACAGTCAATTAGCCCATGGAAATTTGCGGAAGCGATCGCTTTAATTGTGATTGTACTTGGCATTAGTTTTATTTCTTTTTATCAAGAGTACGCATTAGAGTATGCATTAATTCCTTGTCTTGTATGGGCTGTAACCCGATTTGGAAAGCTTGGAGCAACAAATTTAATTGTCATTATTACGATGATTGCTGTTTCGGGCACTGTAAGAGGACTAGGAGTATTTGCTAATCGAAATTTTAATTATTCATTAATTTCACTCCAATCTTTTGTCATTGTTATTGTGGTAACAACTTTAAGTTTAATCGCGATATTATCTGAGAAGCAAGATGCGATCGCTAATTTAGAAAAATCAAAAACAAAATTGATTGACAAATCAGTTCAGCTCCAAAAAAGCAGATCGAACCTTAACAAAAATTCTCTAATTTTGGAGACGAAAAATATTGCTCTAGTTGATGCCAAAAAATTTGCAGAAGAGGCAAATCAGACAAAAACTGAATTTCTTTCTAATATGAGCCATGAGTTGAGAACTCCGCTCAATGCTATTTTAGGCTTGATTCAAATTCTGCAAGAGTCTAAAAACTTAGATTTATCAGAGAAATTAGATGTAAGAACAATTTATCGATCGGGATCGCATCTATTAAATTTAATTGATGACATTCTTGATATTTCTAGAATTGAATCTGGGAAAATGGAAATTCATCTCCAAGATATATATTTGTCTGAACTTCTTAAAGATTTAGTCTCAATCACTCAGATTCAAGCTAATCAAAAAAATATTGATTTTGTTTGTCAGTTCTCTCCAGATTTACCTGAGGTAGTCCATGCAGATGGAAAGAGACTAAAACAAGTTTTATTGAACTTATTAAATAATGCAATTAAGTTTACTAAAGAAAACAACTTTGTTATGTTAAAAGTCCATCCTAATAAGTTGATGAAATTGGAACCAGAAGTTGCAAATTGTTTGATGGCAATTGACTTTGAGGTGGAAGATGCGGGTATTGGTATTAAGGCAGACAAGCTAGAATCTATTTTCTTGCCATTTGAGCAAGCGGGATCAACAAAATTTAAAGTGCAAGGGACTGGTTTAGGTTTAGCAATCAGTCAAAAAATCACGAAAATGATGGGCAGCAAAATTAGTGTAAATAGCCGATATGGTGTTGGCAGTACTTTTCAGTTTACAGTTTGTTTAGAAGTTCGTAAGGCTAAAATTTTAGATAAACATGATGTTCCTATAGATAAAAATAAACCAGCTTTCGATCAAAATTTAGCGCAAAAATTACCTTTAAGTATTCTTTTGGCGGAGGATAATATTGTCAATCAAAAAGTTGCCTGCAAAATTTTGATCCGATTAGGCTACGAAGTTGATATTGCTAGTAATGGCTTAAAAGTTTTGGCAGCAATGCGAGACCGTAACTATGATGTCATTTTGATGGATGTGCAAATGCCTGAGATGAATGGAATTGAGGCCACTCAGCATATTGTCAATAATATAGATTTAGCGCAACGTCCCTATATTATTGCGATGACCGCCAATGCGATGGATAGCGATCGCTTAAATTGTTTGTCGGCAGGCATGGATGACTACATTAGCAAACCAGTTAATGTAAATTTGTTGATAGAAGCTTTATGGCGATCGCGATCGCGTGAATCTTGATGTAGAAACGTTGATGTAAATAAGTTATTGACTTTTTTTGAGGAGAAACAATAGTGAAGATTGGCGTACCAAAGGAAATTAAAAATCTGGAGTTTCGGGTGGGGCTTACACCTGCGGGTGTGGCGACATTGACTGCGCGATCGCATCAAGTTTTTGTGGAGACAAATGCGGGGACTGGGTCTGGATTTAGTGATCATGAATATATCCAAGCAGGTGCAAAAATTGTCGCAACGCCGCAAGAAGTCTACGCACAAGAAATGGTGGTCAAGGTCAAAGAACCCTTGCCAAGTGAGTATGAGTTATTGCATCCAAAATTAATTTTGTTTACTTATCTACATCTCGCCGCCGATCGCCAATTGACTGAAGTATTAATCAAATCAGGCGCAACTTGCATCGCCTATGAAACTGTGCAAACTGACAATGGTCAATTACCTTTACTCGTGCCGATGAGCATCATTGCGGGGCGTTTATCAGTTCAGTTTGGAGCGCATTATCTAACTAAGCAACAGGGTGGTAGTGGGGTTTTGTTAGGTGGTATCCCAGGGGTGCGATCGGGGCATGTAGTCGTATTGGGTGGTGGTGTTGTTGGTACTGAAGCCGCGAAAATGGCGATCGGGTTAGGCGCAAGGGTGACAATTTTAGATGTCAATCTCCAGCGACTTGGTGAATTGGAATCGCTATTTGGTTCACGCGCACAACTTTTATACAGCACGGCAAATAATATTGCGGAGGCGGTTAGTTCGGCTGATCTGGTGATCGGTGCTGTGCTAATCACGGGTCGCCGCGCACCGACTTTGGTAAAGCGCGAACTGGTGCGAAAAATGCGATCGCATTCAGTGATTATCGATGTGGCAGTCGATCAGGGCGGTTGTATCGAAACCGTGCGACCGACTTCACATACTGCGCCTATTTATGAAGAAGAGGGGGTTCTGCACTATGGTGTCCCCAATATGCCAGGAGCGGTTCCCTGGACAGCGACTCAAGCTTTGGTTAATGCCACACTTCCCTATATTTGTGCTTTGGCTGATTTGGGTTTAGATGCACTAGGACGCGATCGCGCTCTAGCAAAGGGGGTAAATATTCAGAATGGTCAGATCACCTATCCTGCTGTTGCCGAAGCATTCCCTGATTTGCCTAGAACATCCACTCTATAACGATTTCTAGCCTATCTATTTCCTCCCCGAAAGCAAGGAAACAGATAGGCTAGAAAGTAAAGGCGGCGCTAAGCGCCGCCTTTACTTTCTGGATTTTGGCAATCTTGTTAAAAAACTAGGTGAGTTTGGGTAACATCAGCCTTGTCACAAACAAAGCAACAAAATATTTAAAAAAGTTGCCAAAGCCCTAGTTAGGGTCTCAGATGAGGATAAATCATGAAAGCAGTGCGATTAAATCTTGAAGATAGACAAGCTTGGCAGAAGCTACAACATGTTCTAACCAGTCTTGCTTCCGATTATATGGACTTAGTAGCGGCTGAACAAACAGAATTTAAGTTTGAGCAGCAAGTTCTATCCATTGCTTTTACACTGATTGCATCTGACTCTGATCGCGATCGCCTCAACGAGTTTACGCAAAATATTGATCGATATTTTAATAGATTGCAATTGGTTGGTGTGCAGCGGATTGAATGGGAATTTTATCTGATTGGGGACGATGTACCAGTTCTAGCCCAAGGACGCGATATTCCATTAATCGCGGCTCCTGTACCTTTACCGACTAATGCACTTGCGCGTGATCAGCAACGATCACCTGTTCGCAACTCTGGAGAGAGCACTCTTGCTAAAGGCAAATTTAAAGCTGGTAATCTAGTTCGGCGCTTTCGCGGTTGGCTAGCTGATCCCAAAACTTTAGCCGCAGCGCGCACTACTAGCCGCATTACGATCCGTGATCCTAGGGGTGCATTAGAGGCTGTCCGTACTACAGCGATCGCGAAGTTTAATGACACAATCCAATGGGTTGACACTTTTCCTTGGGAAACTTGGACAAAAGAAAAATCGCAACAAATCAAACGCCGTCATCAACGTAATTTAGTGCGATCAGTGATTGAGGATGTGTTGATTTTAGGAGTGTTAGCGATCGCGGCTCTGTGGCTAATTGACTCACTGGCTGGTCCGACATTTAATCTTGCCCTACTGCCAAAACAACACCACGACAGCAACATGACCAATGTGCAGTACCGTTGTGGCAATCCTGCGGTCTCACTCAAAAACTATGTCTGTCTAGGTCGAGGGATGCGCTATGACCAAGTAGCAAGCATTTTAGGCAGTGAGGGTAAACCTTTAGGAATTGATCGTAAATTTGGCGATCGCGCGGTGATCATCAGCTGGAGCAGCCCAGATTTAAGCATGAATGCCACATTTGTAAATGACCAAATGGTTTCTAGAGCTTATCGCCAGCTTTCGGCTAGTAAATAATTCTTGAAATGAGCCTTGAAAGTATACAAACGCAAAAGTATAGGAGCGCGAAGCGCCCCTATACTTTTATAGTTACTTAAAAATCTCCAGCGTGTTAAATTTACTGCTGCTATTAATTAGCTCCTTAATTAGCCTCATAGATATATCGCCTGCGATCGCGGCTAGCCCTCAGACAACTGATCAACAGGCAAATAATCAACGCGCCGCTGATGAATATCGACAGCTAGGACTTAGTTATCGCAAGCAAGAGCGACTAGATGAAGCGATCGCGGCTTTGCAGAAGTCGATCAATCTCGATCCTCAAAATCTTGATGGACGAATCATCCTCGGCTGGACACAGCACCTCGCCAAAAAAGACGAAGCCGCCGCCGCCTCACTTTGGGAAGCAATTTATCGATCGCCCACATCGTTACAAGCGTTTAATGCGATCGGCATCGTATACCTCGTGCGCGGCGATTTATCACAAGCGGTTGTTTTACATAGTTGGGCAGCCCTTCTCAAAGTAGATAACGAGATCGCTCATTACAATCTCAGTCTTGCCTATCAACGCCTAAAACAATACGATCTAGCGATCGCCTATGCTCAAAAAGCGATCGAGCTGGAACCTAGTAATCCGCATCCATTTGTCGCCCTAGCGATCGCGCAATGGACAGCGGGCGATCGCACTAAGGCAAAAACCATATTTCGTGAAGCGATCGGTGTCGATGCAAGATATCGCAGCCCTGAGTTCTTAAACTTTCTCAACGAAGCAGGTTTTAGCGCCGATCAAATTCAAACTGCAAAACAAATTTTAGCGAGCTAAATTTAATTAAAACCCAGAAAATGTGAGGCGGCGCGAAGTGCCACCTCACATTTTCTGGGTTTTGTATGACAATAGCTATAAATCACGATAAATATGTGATTATTGCGATCGCACTAGTCGCAATAATGGGTAAGCTATTAATCAGTAGGTTATTATTGCTTATCTAGTTTAGAATTTTTGAAAATCTAAATTTTTTGTTTGGGTAGCAAAGCGCTGAGGTTAGATCGTGGAAAATCCGAAAACATTTCGTATAGATCGTGGCATCGGTCACTACGACTTTAACGATTACTATGCTGTACTAGGCTTACCACTTACAGCCGAAGCTTCTCATGTGCGTAAACGCTACTTAATGATCGCCAAATGCTTACATCCTGATATTCATGGACGTACAGATTTAGAGAAGCAAGTCGCTACTCAATATCTATCTAAGTTAGTTAATCCTGCCTACAATGTATTGTCTCAAGAACGAGAGCGTACCGAATACTCAGCGATTCTAAAGCTTTTAGGCAAACGCTTGATGAAGCGAAACCAGAATTTCTTGCCGCAATCAGATATTGCCAAAAAATATTTAAGTTCTTCTAAAGATATAAATTATGAACAGGCTATTCAAGAAGTTGCTAAAATTCAGTATAACGATCTAAACCAAGCGTTAGAAAGGATTGGTTTATTAAGTGAGTTAAACTTAGTTCATATATTGCTTCAGGAAGGATATAAACAATTATCAAATGGAGCTATAAATCTAGGTGCTGTTGTTGCTAACCCTTCTTCTGTCAATCCTCCTAGCAATATAAATAATAATACTAACAACAGAGTAAATCCTATTTATCCAAATAGCTCTAATACGAATAATACTAATTATCAATATCAACCGCGAAATGAGTCTAAGACAAGCCCAGTTAACAATCAAGCGGGTATTAGTCAAGCAGGTACTAAGGGGGCGACTGGATCAATAGATCAATATATTAGTCAATCTGAAAGCTATATTAGACAACAACTATGGGCTTCAGCATTAAAGGAACTTCGCAGTGCTATTCAGATTGATTGTAACAATAGCAAATGTCATGCTTTGTTAGGGTTTGTCTATATGAATCAAAAACTAACGGGTATGGCAAAAGTGAGTTTTCAGCAAGCTCTAAAACTAAATCCCGAAGAGCCATTAGCACTGAAGTACATTAGTCAAGTTGGTGGTCTGTCTGCTAATACAGATAAATCGAAGCCTAAAGATGATAAAAAAAATGGATTTTTTGGCTGGTTAGGCGGTGGTTAACGTTAATATCAAACAAGCGATCGCCCAAAAAGCTTTGGAATTAGGTTTTAGCAAAGTTGGGATTGCTAAAGCTGAGTCTGGGACTGAGTCAGAGCGATTACAAGACTGGCTAGCGCTGGGATATCAGGCGGATATGGATTGGATGGCAAATCCTAGACGACAAGATATTACTCAGGTGATGGCAGGTGTGAAGTCGGTGATCTGTGTGGCGCTCAATTACTACACCCCACATCAGCATTCACAAGATAGCCAAGTCGGCAAAATCTCTCGCTATGGTTGGGGACGTGACTATCACAAGGTTTTAACCAAGAAGCTAAAGGCTCTAGCGACTTGGCTCGAAGCTCAGGGTAAGAATATTCAAGGGAATAATATTCAAGCTCGTTATTATGTGGATACAGCACCAATCTCCGAAAAAGCTTTTGCTCAGAGAGCAGGAATCGGCTGGATTGGTAAACATAGCAATGTGATTACGCGAGACTATGGCTCTTGGTTGTTTCTCGGCGAAGTCTTAACCAATCTAGAGCTAGAACCCGATCGCCCACATACTGAGCATTGCGGTACTTGTACGCGCTGCATTGATGCTTGTCCGACTGAGGCGATCGCGCAGCCTTTTATGGTTGATGCTAATCGTTGTATTGCCTATCACACAATCGAAAATAAGGCGGCGGAAATCCCTGAAGCGATCGCGGCTAATTTACAAAATTGGGTGGCGGGCTGCGACATTTGCCAAGATGTTTGTCCATGGAATCATCGATTTGCTCAAGAGACTTTAGAAGCTGATTTTCAACCTTTTGTTCATAATATTGATCCTAAATTAGAAGATTTAGTAAATATGACTGAAGAAATGTGGGATCAACATTTTACAGGTTCCGCACTGAGAAGAATTAAACGCGATCGCTGGAAACGTAATGCCAAAAATATTATAAACTAA
>JANXUJ010000097.1 GCA_025356295.1 Cyanobacteriota bacterium | reverse complement strand
AAAAGGCGGCGCGTTGCGCCGCCTTTTTTATCTAGCTTTCTTGCCTTTGGCGTAGAAAGCTAGATAAACTATTTGCCGACAAATGACATGGTGAGGCTGTCAGAAGCAAGGAAATGATCGAGGTGATAAGCACGCTCTTCGGTTTGCAGCAGAATGCTTTCATACATATAACGAGTTGCGCGATCGCCTAGACTTTCAGCTTGAGCCGCTTGACGGCGCAATAGTTGAATGATTGCTTGTTCAGCAGCGAGATCATGCTCAACCATTGTCCGACAGTCATACATACCGTCTGGCTCTTGAGCGATACAAGACAATTCAGCAAGTTTGGCAAAGCTTGCCGCAGGAATACCACCCAAGCCATTCATGCGTTCTCCTGCATCATGGACATAGCCCTGTGTAGCCTTGAGGCTATCTTCAAAAAACTCATGCAAAGAGATAAATTCAGAACCTTCAACGAGGAAATGATGCTTTTGATATTGGAGATAGAGTGCTTGGAAGCTAGCCAACACAGCATTTAGCCCTTCACAAACTGGGATAGTCACAATTCTGTCAAGTAAAACTGGATTGTCAGAAACTTCGCCAAATGCCCGCAATAAACCTTGAATAGTAGCCATGTTGGATTTCCTTTGTTAGATATCTATTTCGATGTCAGTACTCTATCAGGTTTGATCGGGTAGTAGTGTTGCTTGTCCTTTACCGACAGGGTTCTAAGTAATTTTTGATCGATACTACTTGCTAACTAATTGCAATATGTTTTTTGAACCGAAAAAAGAGATAAATGCTTACTAGATGAACAAAAGGCGTTCAGTAATTTTCATGATTTAACGAGAACTCTGAAAAATTTTTTAGACCACTTGCTAAAGAGTTGCATTTATGGGGTAACCTATAAATAACTAAGTTATTGCTACTAATTATCAATACTGTTATCTAAGTTAGTTATGAATCAAATTAATCCAGCCCCGACAGGTAGTCAGGCGATCGCGATCAATGGCTCTGAACGATGGGATATCTATCATCGTTTGCAAGAGTTGTCTATTTCCTGTCAATGCTCCACTCATCAGCTTTTAACTGTTGAAATTTCTAGTCCTAATAGTCTGATTCAAGTCTGGACTGTAGTTAAGCGTATGACTAGCTCTAGAGAGAGTTTGATACAATCATTAAAAAGTTGTTGGGAAAAGTCTTCAGTTTATTGATCGCCCATTGATCACAATTATTAAGAAATAATTAAGATGAAGAATAAGCTTAATTTAATGCAGAAATTGGTGAAGATCGATGCCTAAATCATTGGATCAATTAATCGATTTTCAGATTGTGGGGCAGTTTAACGGGGTGATCCTCAAAGATGGTTATAGGATCAAATATGTAAAGATGGCGATCGCCGCCCAAGAATATTGGGTCAAGCTGCCCAAAGAGTTAAGTCAAAGTTTTAATCCAAATTTGGTTGTCGGTTCTTGGTTAGAGATTATAGGGACGCAGTCTCTAGATCGTAAAAAAGGAATTCTCAAGCTCGAAGCATCATCTTTTCACAATATAGATGCGCCAAATATCTCCAATATCTCAGATACAGTAATTGCCAAACCTGAAATTAAGCAAAAAAAGCCTGCCTGTATTTTGATCTGCCAAAAGTCAGACTGTTGGCAACACGGCGGTAAAGAGGTTTATCAACATCTAGAACAAGCATTACGCGATCGCGGACTCAGCGATCGCGTTCAAATCCAAAAGACAGGCTGTCAAAAACAATGTAGCCATGCTCCTAATTTGGTAATCATGCCCGAAAAGCAAAAGCACAGACATGTTAAGCCATCGCAGGTTGATGGCTTACTAAATCAATATTTTGGCGATCGCTTCAACTAAGAGTTAAACTAAGCTTTACTAATTTATAAATTTTAATAGACCCTAAGAAAGCGTGATTGATAATCGTCTCGATCTTTACAAGGCAACTACAGTTCCTCATGGTTGGCCCGGACTAATATGCCGCTATGCGGATTACTTGCCAGTTACAGACCAAACGCCGATCGTAACTTTGCATGAGGGCAATACTCCGTTAATTCCAGCGATCGCTCTAAGCCAGCGGCTTGGTCGCAATATCAAAGTCTTGCTGAAATACGATGGACTCAATCCCACAGGCAGCTTTAAAGATCGCGGCATGACGATGGCGATATCTAAAGCGAAAGAAGCTGGCTCAGAAGCAGTGATCTGTGCGAGTACAGGCAACACCTCGGCAGCAGCAGCAGCCTACGCTAAGCGCGGTGGTATGAAAGCTTTTGTATTGATTCCCGATGGCAAGATTTCTGTCGGTAAATTGAGTCAAGCACTAATCTATGGAGCAGAAGTAATCGCGATCGATGGCAACTTTGACCAAGCCCTAGAAATCGTGCGTGAATTGTCCCAAAAATTTCCGATTACCTTAGTTAATTCCGTCAATCCTTATCGATTAGAGGGACAAAAAACAGCTGCCTTTGAACTGGTGGAAGCGATGGGCGATGCTCCTGACTGGTTGTGCATCCCGATGGGCAATGCGGGTAATATCACCGCTTATTGGATGGGCTTTTCGCAGTATTATGCATCTCGAAAATGTTCTAAATTACCGCGCATGATGGGCTTTCAAGCGGCTGGTTCGGCACCATTAGTGACAGGTGAAATATTTGAAAATCCTGAAACGATCGCCACGGCAATTCGGATTGGCAACCCTGCGAATTGGGCAAAAGCGCTAAATGTTCGCGAAGAGAGCAATGGCGCTTTTCATAGTGTCACCGATGTCGAGATTTTATCCGCCTACAAGTTCTTAGCCGGTGAAGAGGGCATATTTTGTGAGCCTGCTAGTGCTGCTTCTGTAGCAGGTTTACTCAAAATCAGCGACCAGATTCCATCAGGCGCAACTATTGTCTGTGTGTTAACGGGTAATGGCATCAAAGACCCTGACACTGCGATCGCCTGTGCTGACTCCAAGTTACATAAGGGCATTGCCCCAGACATTACCAGTGTCGCGAAAGTAATGGGTTTTTAAGAAAAGAATCTCCTAATAGGAGATTCTTTTTATTGCAATGTGTTCAAGACTGTTGACATATCGCCGTTGAGGATTGCGGTTACATTTAGCCTTAAGCCATCAAATTCGCAACTATGTATAATTCCTGCGGCATCAGGAGCTAACTCCACATACTTTCCATTTTCTAAAACAAACCAATCGATCGCCTGATCTAAGGTTCTCCAAACAATGTATTCCTTTATGCCGTTACGTTCATAGATGCGTTTCTTGGCATGTAGGTCATAGGAAACGGTACTCGCGGCAATTTCGACAATTAGTTCGGGTGCGCCTGCAATATAGCCATCTTCATCGACTTGAGCATTACCGCCTAGCCGAAATAAGACTGCATCTGGTTGCGGTTCGTTGTCAGCATCAAGGCGCACTGTTGGCTCAATACCGACCTCAAGTCCAGCAGACATAGATTGATATGTACCAAGCCAAGTGAGAATTTGACCATGAGGTTTGGCATGAGGAGTAAAACGTAAGGGAGATGCCACGTACACAAGTCCTTCGATGAGTTCTGCTTTTTTAATTTTTGAGGCTGTATAACGCTGCTCAAATTCAATACGGTTTAAGCGATCGCCATTTTCAAGAATAGTTAATATTGCTGGTGAATTGGCAATAACCATAGTCTTTAGATATCCTGAATCTTTACATATCCTGCAATCGTAGTCTGACAGAGTCTCCGTGAGACGGCAGACCTTCAGCTTCGGTTAGTAAGGCGATCGCGTTACTAGCTTCTTTCAAGGCTTCAGGGCTGTACTGAATTAAGCTCGAATGCTTTAAAAATGTCTCGACACCTAGTGCCGAAGAGTACCGCGCGCCGCCACAGGTGGGCAGAGTGTGGTTTGGTCCCGCTAGATAATCCCCCACGGCTTCGGGCGTAGAATGTCCAATAAAAATCGCACCTGCATGACGGATTTGGTTGATGAGTTGCCAAGGTTCCTCAATTTCTAATTCGAGATGTTCGGGCGCAAACTGGTTAGATAGTTCAGCTGCAGTCTGGAGACTATCAACCACCACGATTAAGCCATAGTGCGCGATCGCTTTCTCGGTCATTAGACGGCGTGGATGTATTTCCAGCATTCTGTTTACTTCTTCAGATACACGGTTAGCCAGCCGTGAGTCAGTGGTAATCAAAATGGCTGCTGCCATCTGATCATGTTCAGCTTGTGCGAGCATGTCTGCCGCCACATAGGTCGGGTTTGCACTAGCGTCAGCAATGATTAAAATTTCTGATGGACCCGCGATCGAGTCGATACCCACGCGTCCAAATACTTGTTTTTTAGCAAGGGTGACATAGATATTTCCAGGTCCCGTAATCACATCGACTTTGGGAATAGTCTCTGTTCCATAAGCTAAAGCCGCGATCGCCTGCGCCCCACCAACACGATAGATTTCTTCCACACCAGCCACTTGTGCTGCCACCAAAATCGCAGGATTGATCGTGCGCTCTTGTCCAGGCGGAGTCACCATGACAATGCGTTTGACCCCAGCCACTCGCGCAGGTACAGCATTCATCAATACTGTACTCGGATACGCTGCCTTGCCACCTGGAATATATAACCCTGCGGCATCGACAGGCGTGTAGCGCTTGCCTAAGACGACATCTTTGTCACCAAAATGTACCCAACTTTTCGGCACATTCATTTTATGAAATTCTTCGATGCGCTTATGCGCCATCTCGATCGCTTTCAGCAGTTCGCCATTAACCTGCTGATAAGCGGCATCAAGTTCCGATCCACTTACGCGCAACTCAGCCGCTGTAAAGTCTTGATTATCAAACTCAGAGGTGTAGTGCAAAAGCGCTGTATCGCCCTTGCGTCTGATCGTTTGAATGATCTCGGTGACAGTGGCTTCTTTGTGGATCATCTGATCGTCATAAATGCGATCGCAAATCCGCTTGATTTCGGATTCTGCTTCAGTTCTCTGGGTGACAATTCGCAGCATAGATTGTGACGTAAGAAGCGATGATTAGCCTTAGCTTAACCTTTATTTCTCTAACTTGTGTGAGCTGAAATCTAATTTTTGCTCACATAAGTTATCCAATTTTTGACACTCTTCGTACTGAAGTGACTAAAGTTACACTCTCGACAGGCGTAATTTCTTAGCAAAAAAGAGTAAAATCGTAGCTCACCAAGTTGATAACTGAGTTGATGTCGCTGTGCAATTTGATTATGCAATCTGACTATTTAGAACGAATCCTTAAAGCTCGCGTATATGATGTCGCGCAAGAATCGCCATTAGAGTTTGCTCCCAATCTATCGACAAGATTAAACAATCGTATTTTGCTGAAAAGAGAAGATATGCAATCGGTATTCTCTTTTAAATTGCGGGGGGCTTATAACAAAATGGCACAATTACCTCCAGATTTGCTCAGCAAAGGGGTGATTGCTGCTTCCGCAGGAAATCATGCTCAGGGAGTGGCTCTCAGCGCTCGTGAGTTAGGCACAAAAGCAATTATTGTCATGCCCGTAACGACTCCATTGATGAAAGTAAATGCGGTCAAAACCCGCGGTGGCGAAGTGATTTTGCATGGCGATACATATGATGATGCTTGCGCTTATGCGCGGGAACTTGAAGCCGAGAAAAATTTAACTTTTATCCATCCATTTGATGATCCTGATGTGATCGCTGGTCAAGGGACGATTGGGATGGAGATTTTGCGGCAATATCAGAAGCCGATCCATGCAATTTTTATTGCGATCGGTGGTGGTGGTCTGATTTCGGGTGTGGCGGCTTATGTAAAGCGATTGCGTCCTGAAATTAAAATTATTGGTGTGGAGCCTGTTGATTCTGATGCGATGTCCCGATCTCTAAAAGCTGGGTATCGAGTTAAGCTCGATCAAGTTGGTTTATTTGCTGATGGGGTGGCGGTACGACAAGTTGGGGAAGAGACTTTTCGGCTTTGTCAGGAATATGTTGATGAGATTTTGCTGGTCGATACCGATGATATTTGTGCAGCGATCAAAGATGTATTTGAAGATACGCGCTCGATTTTGGAGCCTGCTGGAGCGCTCGCGATCGCTGGGGCAAAAGCCTATGTCGAGCGTGAAGGAATCGCAGGACAGACTCTAGTGGCGATCGCCTGCGGCGCTAATATGAACTTTGATCGCTTGCGGTTTGTGGCGGAACGCGCCGAACTGGGCGAACATCGTGAAGCGATTTTTGCGGTGACAATTCCTGAGCAGTCGGGCAGTTTACGAAGGTTTTGCGAGCTTATGCGCGATCGCAATCTGACTGAGTTTAGTTATCGCATCGCTGATCAGGCGATCGCGCACATCTTTATCGGCGTGCAGATTGTCAATCGTGTGGATGCGACCGAGTTAGCTAAAACTTTTGCAGAGAAAGGATTTACCGCACTCAACATCACTGATGACGAACTCACAAAACTGCATTTACGGCACATGGTCGGAGGGCGATCGCCTCTTGCTTATGACGAATTGCTCTATCGATTTGAGTTTCCTGAGCGTCCAGGTGCATTAATGAGATTTGTCGGTGCGATGAGTCCTAATTGGAATATTAGTCTTTTTCATTACCGCAACAATGGTGCGGACTATGGCAGGATTGTTGTCGGCGTGCAAGTACCGCCGACGGAAATGGAAGAGTGGCAAGCATTTCTTAATACTCTCGGTTATCGTTATTGGGATGAGAGTCAAAATCCTGTCTATAAGATGTTTTTGGGATAATTAATTAAGCGTGGATTGCCGTTTAGCGGCAATCCACGCTTCTAGATTTGCGAGGTATAGAGGTTTGTTTCCTCGCTTTCGGCGGGGAAGCGCTATATATTGATAGGAGAAAAAAATGTGTGGAATTGCTGGTGTTTTAACTATCTCATTTCAAGATTCGACTGAGCAATATATTCAAGCAATGCAAACTGCTCTTGAGCATCGTGGTCTCGACGATCGCGGTATTTATCGATCTGAAGATCGTCATATTGCTCTAGCACATACACGTCTTTCAATTCTTGATCTTAGTCAAAATGGACATCAGCCGATGTCTATTAATTCACGTTACTGGATTACATTTAATGGCGAGATATATAATTTTATTGAATTAAGAAATAAGTTAAAAAGTGAAGGAGAAACTTTTTTTTCACATACAGATACAGAAGTTATTCTAAAACTTTATGCCAAATATGGTGAAGAATGTTTAAAACTTTTGAGAGGAATGTTTGCTTTTGCGATTTGGGATGATCGCGAAAAAGTGTGCTTTATTGCGCGTGATCCGTTAGGAATTAAACCGCTTTATTATTGGCAGCAAGGCTCAACTTTGATGTTTGCTTCAGAGTTACGCACGCTCATCGCTACGGGGGCTATTCCAAAAAAAATTAGTCCACTTGGGTTATATACATATTTGACGAACGGTTCAGTTTCAGAACCTTGGACAATGATCGAGGGCGTTAAATGTCTCGAAGCAGGAACTAGCCTAATTTGGAAATTTGGTGAAATTCAGCAAGAAACATATTGGCAAATTAGCTTCGATGCGTCTTTAGTAAATCAATCTAATCAGTCAATTAGTGTAAGTGATGCGATCGCCAAAACGCGGTTAGCTTTATTGGATAGTGTTAAACATCATTTTATTAGTGATGTGCCAGTCGGGGTGTTTTTGAGTGGTGGCATTGACTCCACGGCGATCGTGGCGATCGCGAGGCAAATCCAATCAAATGATCAAGCTGATAAATTACGCACTTACTCGATTGTATTTAATGAAGAGCAATGGAACGAAGGATCGCTAGCGCAACAAGTTGCTAAAGATTTTGACACTAAACATACCGAATATTTGATTACCGCTGATATTGGTAAGAAACTATTACCCGATTTTTTGCGATCGCTTGATCAACCAACTATTGATGGATTTAATACATTTTGTGTGTCGCAAGTAGCGAGTCAAGACAAGATGAAAGTGGTGCTATCGGGACTTGGTGGTGATGAGATTTTCGGTGGCTACGGTACATTTCAACAAGTGCCAAATATTGTGAAACAGCGAGAAAAAGCAGCTTTTTTGAATGCGATCGCAGGATTAGTCGGTAATAGCTTAGAAAAATTTAGCAATTCACCTAAATATCGGCGACTTGGGGCATTCCTTACTAAAGAAAATTCAATTAATAATGCTTATGGATTAGCACGCGGAGTTTTTAGCGATCGTGAAGCTTATCAACTTGTGCAGTTTTATCTAGGTCATGAGGCGCGCGATCTTCTCCAAGTTGAAATCATAAATTTCGCTAAAATCGAAGATCAAAACCATGCACATTTTCCCACCACCGCAGACGAAGTTTCTTACCTAGAACTAAGTCGCTATATGCGTAATCAACTATTGGGCGATAGTGATGTAATGAGCATGAAATGGGGACTAGAACTAAGAGTCCCCTTTGTTGATAGTCAGCTATTTTCAGAAGTTAGTACAATTCCTGCGGCAATCCGTTTAGGTAAAGGAAAACAACTACTGAAGGAAGCCATACCAGAAATCCCTAGTTATATTACGAACCGACCCAAAAGAGGTTTTACCTTTCCATTTGAGCTTTGGATGGAACAAGAATGGCGAGATTATACTATGGATATCAAAGCACCGCCTGATCTGCCTTTGCCTCGTAAGCAATGGTATAGGCGCTGGAGCTTAGCCGTTTTAGAAAATTGGCAGCAAAACGTTTTAGGATAGACCGCGAAGCGGTCTGACATTATTTCGCTTGAAAAGTGTTATGTCTATAAAAAAATGAAAGTTCTGCATGTAATTCCTTCAGTGGCAACCGTGCGCGGCGGTCCTAGTCAAGCCGTGATTGAGATGGTGTACGCCTTGCGATCGCAAAATATTGATGCTGAGATCGTCACAACTAACGACAATGGCAAAGATTTGCTAGATGTGCCTTTGTATCAACTAATCGATCGATTAGTTGAATATGCCAATGTGCCAATTCGCTTCTTTCCCAGATTTTCGCCGAATATAAATGCTGTGCGCGAGTTTGCATTCTCAGGTTCGCTCACAACTTGGCTATGGCAACATATTACCGAATATGACTTAGTCCATGTTCACGCAATTTTTTCTTATACCTCCACGATCGCGATGGCGATCGCGCGGATCAAAAATGTTCCTTATATCAATCGTCCACTAGGACAACTATGTGAATGGTCATTGACTCAAAGCAAGCTTCGCAAGCAAATCTATCTCAACGCGATCGAACGTTCTAACTTACTGCATAGCAAATCACTCCATTTCACAGCAGAACAAGAAAAAGCAGAGTTTAAGCAATTAGGATTAAATATTCCTAGTTTTGTCTTGCCGCATGGAGTGCATATCCCAACTCTAATTCCTGATGCTAAAGCTCAGTTGCGCGAAATACTCCAAATTCCCGATCATCGTCCGATCATTCTATTCATGTCGCGTATCCATCCCAAAAAAGGATTGGAATATCTTATTTCTGCTCTCGGTAAATTAAAAGAATCTTATCAAGAATATAATTTTGCTTTGGCGATCGCGGGTAGCGGCGATCCTGATTATGTAGACCAAATTAAAGAGTTATTAAAAAAACATGATCTCAGCGATCGCACTCACATGATTGGCTTTGTCAAAGGAGAAACCAAAAACCTCTATTTGCAAGGCGCTGACCTATTTGCGCTCACCTCACATTCTGAAAACTTTGGTATCGCCGCCATTGAATCTCTTGCCGCAGGAACGCCCGTCCTCATTACTGATGGTGTGGCGATCTCGCCAATGGTGCAAGAACAAGAAATTGGTTATATCACCAAACTAGATGTCGAGGCGATCGCCTTGACCATCCAAGAATTTTTCGAGCAGCCTCACAGTGCTAAGCAAAAAGGCGATCGCGGTCATCAATACATTGCAGAACATTACAGTTGGGCTAAAATAGCTGAGAGTTTGACGAAAATATATATTAATTTTAACTGTTCAATCTTCGACTATTAAGCTCAGAGCTTTGCTAAAGTCATTTCAAATGGTTCTTATTGGTAGAAATCTTGATGCACAGTTGCTTCAACAACAATTGCAAGAATGCTTGGTGTAGTTATGCAATTGTTAGCGCATTGCTTCCCGATGCACTTTGACTAATTTCACCTCATCCTCTTCAGCCAAATACTTATTCATCATATACACCACATATTCGGGTTTGAGATTGCTGTCAGACTTGCAACTGCCCATAAAATGTATTTGGGGATATTCGGCATCAGGATTAATTACGGTGATCGTGAATAGCCGATCGCGTAACTCTAACATTTGATTACGACCTGATTTCGAGACTTTTGACATTTGGATAGAAGTTGCCGCGATAACGCAATAACTTGCGCCTTCGAGCAGATCCATGATGTCGGCGACATGGCGATCGCGTGGTGTAATGAAAGCCAAAGTTAGCGTATATTCGGCAACCTCTAGAATGGAATCAAATGATGGTGAATGTACGGGAACTTCGGCGATCGCATAAATCGGCAAGTCAGCATCAAGCTCGGCACTAAAACGCTGTTGAAATTCTTCAATAGGAATATTCTCTGTCAGTTCAAAATCAACAAACTCAGCGTTGCTAGTTTGACCAAGAGGTAATGCTTTAGCGATCGAAATACGCGGTAAAGGATTAAATCCTTCGGTATAAGCGATCGGTAAAGCGGCTCGTCTAGCAGCGCGCTGGAAGAACCGATGCAAATCGAGATGCGAAATCAGACTCATATCGCCTAGTTTGCCAAATTTGAGGCGAATACGCTGCACTCTAGGTGGAACTATAGGTTTTTCTAGAGAAATTACAGGAATTTCGGGTGGGGGAATGATCACATTATGTCCAAATTTGGGACCGCAAACTCCGCAAGCTGAGCAACCACCAAAGGAACAATCTGGAATAGTTTGCGCGGCGATCGCCCTTTCCCAATCTTCAATCAACCATTGCTTATCGATACCTGTATCAATATGATCCCATGGTAAATCGTCTTGAATTTTAAGAGATGGATTTTCCCAAACTAGATCAGCTTCAGCGATCGCTTGTGTCCATGCCCCAAAAGCTTTTTCGGTATTCTCAAACCACGACTCCAGCCCTGCGCCCAGTTGCCAAGCGCGATATAGGACTTTACCAAGACAGCGATCGCCTCGACCGACAAAATCTTCCATCGCACTGATCCGAATATCGGTATAGTTGACTTTGATATTCGCTAAGCGGCGAAATTCTTTGCGTAACAATCTCTGCTTCTGCAAAAAATCACCCGTAGATACCGTATGCCATTGGAATGGAGTATGTGGCTTCGGTGTGAAATTAGAAATCGTCAAATTCACCGCGAGTTTCTTTCTTCCCTTTTCTGAACATTCATTCTGCAACCACGCCACCGTATCAACGATACCGATCACATCTTCATCTGTTTCAGTCGGTAAGCCAATCATAAAATAGAGCTTCACCTTATCCCAACCTTCGGTGTAGGCAGTCTTGATGCCTTGTAAAAGTTCTTCGTTGGTCAAGCCCTTATTAATCACATCACGCAATCTCTGTGTACCTGCTTCAGGCGCAAAGGTGAGACTCTGCTGCTGACGACCATCGCCACTGCGTAACATATGCGCGATATTCTCATCAAAGCGATCGACTCTTTGGCTAGGCAGTGAGAGAGTTATATGTTCATCTTTGAAGCGATTTTTAATCTGTACGCCAACTGATGGTAAAGCGAGATAATCAGAACAAGAGAGAGAAAGTAAAGAGAACTCGTTATAGCCTGTTTCTCGTAGCGCTCTCTCGATCGTATCAACAACTTTCTCAGGATCAACGTCACGCGCAGGACGGGTCAGCATCCCTGGTTGACAGAAGCGACAGCCGCGAGTACAACCTCGGCGTATCTCTATAGTTAAGCGATCGTGAACAGTTTCCACTAATGGAACTAAGCCAATACTATGTTCTGGCATCGGTGTCGCGACACGGCGCATTGCACGAGGAGATACATCGTTGCGATTGGGCTTGACCGCGCCTGTTTTGACATCCATGTCATAGAATTCGGGTACATATACTCCATCAATCTCGTTAGCGAGAGCTAATAAAGTTTCGCGGCGGGTTTTGCCAGCAAGTTTCGCGACCTTGAGAACTTCGCCAATTTCGGGTAATAATTCTTCGCCATCACCGAGAGCAAAGAAGTCAAAGAAGTCAGCGTATGGCTCAGGATTGGAAGTTGCAGTTTGTCCGCCTGCGAAAATTAAAGGGCATTCGGCGATCGCCATTTCACTCCGTTCTTGCCATGTGATCGGAATATTCGCTAAGTCGAGCATTTCCAAAACATTAGTTGCACCTAACTCATAACTAAGACTAAAGCCTAAAATATCAAATTCGCGTAGCGATCGCTTAGATTCAACGGCAAACAAATCGGTTCTCGTTTCGCGTAACTTCGCTGATAAATCAGGTGCGGGTAAATAAGCGCGATCGCATAACTGCCCATCTTGAGAGTTAATAATGCTGTAGAGAATGATATGCCCCAAATTTGACGCACCCACCTCATAGACTTCAGGATAAGTCAGCGACCAACGCACGATCGCATTGTCCCAAGGTTTATGAACTGCACCAAACTCGTTACCTAAATAACGGGCAGGTTTCAGAATTTCGGAGGTGAGTAACTGTTCTACGGGTACGGGCATAACTTATTTCAGAGGAATTACTAATAAATGCTCAGCGAGGGAAGTTTGAATAACTATGTCGATGCTGAGCCTTTTGACCAATGTTTGACCAATGCTTGCTATTTATTTTAGCAATAACTAAAGATCGCGGTTCATCGCTAACCTTATACCAAATCGCCCAACAAACTCGATACTTCGCCTTGCATATTGGTGCGGTTGTCGTCATAGAGCATGAGCGTGTCCAGTTTTTTATGACGTGATAGTTTCTGGACTTTACGCACATTACCATTGGTTGCATCGAGGGCGGCGGTGATCGCGGAGTGACGAATACGGTGGGGTGACATTTGTTTAGAAATTCCTGAGGCTTGCGCGGTTTGGCGAACAATTTGATAAATAGCTGTGCCAGTCAGTCTGTGTCCGCGATTGGCGCGATCGAGGGCGCTGAATAATGGCTGATTTGGATTATTAGTCTCAAGTCGAGATAGCCATTCTTGAATTGCGTTAGTTGTTCCTGTATTAAGACTAATGAGACTCTTTTGAGAGCCGCGTCCTTTACCTAAGATTTGGAGCGATCGCCCTTCAAAATCAAAATCACCGATATTGGCGCTAACAACTTCATTACGGCGCAGAGCATTGTCCCAAAGCAGCCGCAAAATCGCAAAATCTCGCTTTCCTCTATCTGTTTGGCGATCAGGTTCCATTAATATGGTGCGAATACCTTCAGGCTTAAGCCCTGTTGTATCACGATAAGACTGGACTACTTCAGTTTGGACATCATCAAGGTTCCAGTTACATTTTCCTAATTTTGCGGCAAAGTTAACCAGAGATTTGAGTGCAGATAGGCGGCGATTGATTGTTGCTTCTTTGAGTCCTTTAGCAATCAGATCGGATTTGTATCTCAAGGCGATCGCGATCGCTTCAAACCGACTCAACTGCAAAAATTGTGTGATTACTAGCTCGGTTGGCTTCTGTCCATAGGCAGCAAGAAAAAAATAATGTAAGTCTTTTTCGTAAGCACGGCGAGTATTGAGACTGCGTTTGTCAGTGAGGAGTGAAGTTAATATGTCTGGACGAAATTCGTTGAGTGCATAATGAACACTTCTTATTTGAGTCTCGTTAGTCTCTATTTGAGTCTTATTATGATTCTCATATTCTAGTTCAGATACATCAGCTATTCTTACTTGAGTCTTATATGTCTTGATTAGAGTCTTGTCAAGCGTCTCGCAATCTTGCTTTAAGGCATGTTTTTCTCGACTAAATCGTAACTGTTCGGGAGCGATCGCTTCACTAATACCAGCATTCACCGCTGCCTTTTTGACGATGCTATAAATGGCAGTCCCCGTCAGCCGATGTCCATAGTGAGCGCGATCTAGAGATATAAATAATGGGATTTGTGATGATATTTGTGAATCTGTTTGCATATCATCAGATTCGTCAGAAATATGGATTGAAGACAGCCAGTCTTGTATTGCGGTGGTTGCGTCCAAGCTGAGACTAATAATTTGTTTCTGATTTCGTTGATCTTTTTGTTGATCTTGTCGTTTATATCGACTCTGAACTTGAAGTGATCGCCCCTGAATATCAACATCACTAATATTTATCGCCGCAACCTGTTGCCGCTTTAGCGAATTCTCGATTAATAATCGCAAAATTGCGTAATTGCGCTGACCTGTCAAAGTGTGGCGATCGCAAACCGTGAGAATTCGCTCTAAGTTATCTATTCGGTTATCGATCATGTTCGATCATACATGTTGGATCATGATTTGCTACTAAAGGCAAGGCTTTGTACGCAAGTACTCCTAAAAATACGAGTCCTAATGCGGGTAGCCAGTTATATTTAACCCAGTAAACCACTAAAAAAATAGTTCGCCTCACGAGATATTCATAAAACAATCACGATCGCTCCCACAAACATCGTAAAATACATGGCAAACTTAAGTACTTAATTACCCCTAAAGCGATTTTAATCCTATATTAGCTTTAGTTTGTTAAGTGCGGGAAAAAATGAAATCTTCAATAAAATTTCCAACTTCTCCATATCAGCCTGTTTTACTACGCTTATTGCAATCGAAAGAAGATAAAGAGCCTTCGCGCTCCTTTTTCGGTTTTATAATAATATATAGCTTTTCCCCGAAGAAGGCGGGGAAAAGCTATATACCGCAATTGCTTGAAAAGCGCTATAAGTCCTTAACGTAGAGATAAATATGAGAAAAAAAGACCTAACACTACGCAGCGATCATAGTTGGGAATCGGAAGACGGATATAAAATATTTGTGGCTGATCGCGGCGCATTACGATTTGACTTCCCAAAAGATTGGATCGTTAAATTTCAAGAGAAGTCCGTCAAATTTACCGATCTAGAACCACCGACTGATACAGGTGCATTAGAAGTATCATTTAATCGCCTCCCGCCTAATGATTGGACAACATTTCCCCTCAAAAAAGCACTTCAACAAGTCCTCGATGATGACGATCGCCAAATTATTAGCAAAGGCAAAATCACTAGCGCTAATCGTGATGGTATGAGACTGGTGTGGACAGAGGTTCGCTATATGGATGCCACCGAAAAAAGAGATGCAACTTCGCGAATATTAATCGGTATTGGTGGTAATGTGCAGTGTTTATTCACCTTTGACTATTGGACAGAAGGTGAAGAACAGATGATCGAGGTATGGGAAGCCATGTTGCGATCGCTCCGCCTCGGTTTATTCATTCCTGATCCCACCAGAGGTCATGTCGTCAATCCAAATCTTAATTAGAAAAAGTTCGCAAGACCAGTTTTTCTAGCCAAGATTTGGTAATCCAATGGTGTATGGTTAATGCACTTTAAAGCTTTATTTTGGGAGTATCTAAAAATGGGTAAAGTGATTGCAACAGTAAATATGAAAGGTGGCGTAGGAAAAACCACCTTAACTGTAAATATTGCCACCTGTTTGGCCAAAATCCATCGTAAAAAAGTTTTAGTCGTAGATTTAGATACCCAAATCAGCGCCACTCTCAGCATGATCTCGCCAGCCGAGTTTGCTAAGTGTCGCAAAGAAAATCGCACCCTGCGGCATCTTGTTAGTCAAGCGATCGCGCGTTATGGAGTCCAAGTTAATGATCCAGAAGAAAAAGTCTATCAAATCAAAGACATCGTAATTCCCCATGTTTGCAAAGTACAGGGTTTGGATTTATTAGTCGGTGATATTGATCTATATGATGAATTTCTAGTCTCAGAAATGTTGTATAACCGATCGCTGTTATACGAAGAAAAGCAAAGTTTTCAGCAAACTTGGAGTAGATTTGAACAAACCTTAATTAAAGGTATTCTCGCTTCCGCAATTAAAAACTATGACTTCATCATTCTCGACTGTGCGCCTGGCTATAACTTAATCACTCGCAGCAGTATCATCGCCAGTGATTACTATCTAATGCCCGCCAAGCCTGAACCTTTATCTGTAGTCGGTATTCAGTTATTAGAAAGACGCATTGAGAAGCTACGCGAAGTTTATCGAGAAGATAATTCGATCAATATCCAATTATTAGGCATTGTGTTCAGTATGTCCGCAGGCTTTACTCTCAGTCGATATTATCAAAACGTCATGGATCGAGTTAGCAATGACTTCGGTAGCGATAAAATTTTTAAAACTAAAATTCCTAATGACGTAAATATCGCTAAAGCTGTAGACAACTTTGTTCCTGCCTCATTAGCTAATCCCAATTCAGGCGGCGCAAAAGCTTTTGCTGAAGTAACAGTTGAGCTTTTGAAAAAACTGGAAGTTTCGCTAGGCAAGAAAGAACAAACTTCAAGGTTGAGTTTAGTCGATTTAGAATAATGAACACTCAAAAAGATAAGCCTTGCCATCACTGTGATGGTAAAGGTTATATTCAAATTCGCGACTGTTCTGGCGAAATTCAGCGCGAAGAAAACTGCTCGTTTTGCAATGGCACAGGAAAGATTGAATCTAAAAATTTACCTAAATAGAAAATGCGATCCTAAATACCCGCAGCGTAAAAGCCTAAATTTATAAGGCTTTTACGCTGCGGGTTAAATATTTTTAGCTTACTAATTTAACTGAAATACTTAGTTTGCGTAAATATCCATTATCTTAAGCAAGGCGATTTCGTAAGCTACCTGTCTGGGACCCAGACAGGTAGCTTACGAAATCGCTGATCGCTCGCTACGTCAAATTCGCTAAAATAAACAGGAAGATTTGCAAGTAGTTAGAGTTAATGGATCGGCAACGCAGAAAAATATTAGGCTTGAGTTTGGGTGGAATCGGATTACTTGGAGGTGCGATCGCTTGCAGTCCGATCACGTTCTCAGATCGCAAAGACAAGCTAGAGCAAAAGATTATTGTTCCAGAGATGAAGCTCAATGAAGTAGCGCAGGAGAGGATTAAGAGCAGTGGACTTAATCCGATCGCCGCTTTACGAGAATTTGATTATGGCAAAGTTTCCCAAGAAAATGGACGTACAGTGCGTGAGTTTGAACTTACCGCGAAAACGAAGACAGTCAAATTAGATGCGGCGACTGATTTTATTACTTGGAATGTGAACGATCGCGTACCCGGTCCAACCTTGAGAGCGACAGAAGGCGATCGCGTACGGATTGCTTTTTCTAATCAAGCAGGACATTCGCACTCATTGCATTTTCATGGTGAGCATCCGTCAGAGATGGATGGAATCAAACCGATTCGGAATGGGGCGGCGACTATTTATGAATTTGATGCAAAGCCCTATGGAGTGCATCTATATCATTGTCATATTGAACCAGTGACACGGCATATTGGTAAAGGTTTGTACGGCATGTTTATTGTTGATCCACCCACACCGCGACCTCCTGCTGATGAGATCGTTTTAATCATGGCGGGATATGACACCAATGGCGATGGGCGCAATGAGATGTATGCGTTTAATGGGTTGCCACATTTTTATATGCAGCAACCGATCGCTGTCCAGCAAAATCAACTATTGCGTTTATATGTCCTTAATATGATTGAGTTTGACCCTGTGGCAACGTTTCATGTCCATGCAAATATGTTTCAGGTCTTTCGCACAGGGCGCAGTATGACTCCTAGTGAAGAAACTGACGTAATCACAATGGGGACAGCGGAGCGACATATTCTGGAATTAAAATACGCATTTACGGGCAAATATATGTTTCATCCGCATCAAGATGCGATCGCCGAAGCAGGTTGTATGGGATTGTTTGATGTAGTTGCCAGATAAAAAAAGGCGCAAAGCGCCTTTTTTTATCTGGCTTTTATGTTTTAATAAATTTGTGTCACTTATTGCAAATTAGTTGCATTATTTAGATAGTTGAATTTTAGTCGCCTTTTTAACACTTACATGTTCTTTATTATCTCTCTCATCAAAAAATCATTTAAGGCATTAAATAGTAGCAAAACATTTATGCTGCTGTTTGGACTTTCTTTGGTTAGCGCGATCGCCATTTCTGCTTGCATAAATGAGCCTAAAGTAACCAGTTCTCCAACTACAAGTGCTGGTAGCTCAACAATTGATCCTAAAAAGGACTCAGGCATGGTTATGTCTAGCAACAGTAAAGTCAAAATCAATATTAACGAAGCAATTTTGTCTGATCTAGATAAAGTTGAAGCTAAGTTAGGGATTGCAGGTTTGTCCAATAAAATCCAAGCTGCAAGACCTTATGTTAAAACTGAAGACCTCATCTCAAAAAAGGTGATTACGGCTGAACAGTTTGAGAAAGTCAAAGATATAGTTAGCATCGAGACTGTTGTCTTGACAGGTGAAGCTAAGGATGTAGATTATTTAACGAAGTTGGGTTTGATGAAAGGTCACATGATTGTGGCGAAAGAATTAATCGATCTTCAGAAGCCAGACCAAGCTCTGCCACACATTCAGCATCCAGTTGAAGAAATTTATGCTGAGATCGAAGGTCAACTCAAAGAGCGTAATGTCAAAGACTTTAAACAATCACTGATGGACTTGCAACAACTGGTCAAATCTAAGCCTAGTGATCCAAGTGTGCCGACTAAGTATCAAGAAGCGATCGCTAGTATTGATATGGCGATCGCGGCGATTCCTGAAGCTCAACGTAAATCTCCTAAGTTTGCCCTGCAAGTGATCAATACCATTCTTGATACAGCGGGTACTGAGTATATGGCAGCGATCGCGAATGATAAAGTCAAAGAAATCATCGAGTATCAAGACTCGCGCGGCTTCACGATCTATGTTGAGCAGTTATATAAGAGTATTGCTCCAACAATGGAAAAAGATTATCCCGATGTTCACAAACAATTTACAGTCAGTTTAGAAAAGCTAAAATCTGCTTATCCTAGCCCGATCGCACCCGAAAAACCAGTCCTCTCGGTTGCTGATATGTCGGCTCTGATCAAAGGTAATGAGCAGGCTGCTGCAAAAGTCTACACAAAACCATAGATATTAAATAAGAGGTGCAATGCACCTCTTATTTTTATGCAAACTTTTATTTAAACTATTATCGCAACTTAATAATCTTATGGACTTCAGTTTAACTCTTCCCACTTTTTTAATTACTTTGCGTGAAGGCGTTGAAGCCGCCTTAGTAGTCGGCATTGTCATGGCATATCTCAAGCGCGCTAAGCGATCGCATCTCAATCGATGGGTATTTGCAGGTATTGCATCTGGGCTGTTGATTAGTGGCTTAGTCGGAGTGCTATTTAATTGGTTTATGCAAAGCATCGGTGCTAATAACCCTGCGATATCACCAGTCTTTGAGCCATTACTCGAAGGTATTTTTAGTGTCGCTGCGATCGCTATGTTGACATGGATGCTGATTTGGATGACTAAGCAGAGCCGTGCCATGAAAGGAAAAATTGAAGGTTCGTTAGGAAGTGTAGTAGACGAGGGGAGAAAAGCTGGGTTAGGGATTTTTGGACTGATCTTATTTGCAATTTTGCGTGAAGGCTTTGAGATTGTTTTATTTATTTCTGCAAAATTTCAAGAAGGCTTAATGCCAGCGATCGGAGCCGTAAGTGGAATTGTCGCCGCCACAGCGATCGCTATAGCTTTGTTTAAATTTGGCATCAAGATTAATATTCGCGCTTTTTTCAAAATCATGGGCTTTATGCTCTTATCAATCGTTTCAGGCTTAGTAATTTCTGCCCTCGCCCGTTTTGATACTGCATTACGAATTTTGTCTCAAAGCGATCGCAAGTCTGAAGCAATTTGTTTTTATTACGAACATTTTGCTCGCGAGCGTTCCTGCGTTCTCGGCAATATGGTTTGGGATAGCAGCAAAGTTTTACCCGCCGAAAAGTTTCCAGGGGTGATCCTTAGTTCGCTATTTGGTTATACCGACAAGCTTTATTTAGTCCAAGCGATCGCTTACGTCTTATTTTTTGCGATCGTTGGCACAATTTACTACCGTAGCTTGAATAGTAAACAAGCATAAAAGAGAGAGCTGCTTTGTGGCGCTCTCTTTTATGCTTGTTTTGTTTTAAAGTTCAATCGTCTTTAGACTCAGCGTCAAAAGTTTCACTCTCAAATGTGGGTGCACTAGCAACATCACCAAGATTAGTGGGAACTTTAGAGCTTTTTTTCTTGCGGCGCAAATTTGTTCGCGCCCATTTAGTCTGATTCCAAATACCAAATAGAACAAAAGCGGAAACTATTGCTTCAAAATATGATTTGGCTGCTTGCTTTTTTAGTTGATTAGACGCTCTGTTCTGCGATTCTGCCACAGTTGCTTTGGCTTCATTCTCATTTTTGACGATCTCTGTTTCTATCTGAGTTCTGAGTTCAGTAGGATTAGTTTTATTTAGTTTGATGTTCGGCGATCGCTTTTCCAAAAGTTCAGCAACCTTTAGTAAATTGGCATCATTAGTATTTTTTAAATTTTCTTTAGCTGTAGTAAATTGAGTGATTTGTTGCGACAAAGCAAAACTAGCTTTAGTTGTATTGTCGTTATTAATCCGAATCGTTGCGCTAATGCCAATCAGCAGCATTACCACATATAAAATGCTTAATAACAACGATAGCCATGACAAAAATTTGAGAATGTTTTTGCCAAATGCGGAACGTGCTGCCGATTCACCATAGAAAATTAAGATTAAACCGATAATGGGAACTGGAGAAGTGCCAACTAACTTCGCTAATGTACTAAATTCCCATGTAGCATCTTGACCAAATTTTGGTGGGACTAGCGCATCAACAAAGTTAGCAAATGCGAGTAATAGAAGTCCATAACCTGCAAAACGGAGTAGGTTAGCGGTAATTACTTCAGTAGAATTTGAACTGGAATTACTCATAAAGTAAACACGATATTTTAGAGTTGTTTTAAAGCTGGGGGAACTTAGGTTTCCACCATTCATACCATAAAATCCAAATTTTCTCTAATTTTTGATTAGTAATATTAAGATCATTATCTGATGTTATCGGCGTAGATATCAGCGTCCAGAGACAACGCCTGTCGCGTAAATCTTTTTGTCCAAGCAACCAACCAATCACGACATCGCGATCAGTTGCGCGATCGCTAGCATTATCTTCAAACTGCTCTTTTGTGACTGTAGAAATACCGCGCGGATTGATGCAAGCAGTTAAATAGGCGCGATTTTGGTGAGTAAAAGTGACATGGTAGCCGATCGCATCTTTAGGCGCAATTTTTTGGCGTAACTGATCTTCATTGATATCAATATTGCCCAACTCTTTAATAAATAAAGGCACATCTCCATCCGTACCGATCGCATATCTCAAATCAATGTCTATCGATAAATTATCTAATAAATATTGATACTTCTCTCCCGACAAATATTTGGGCTTACCAAAAAAGTCTTTATTATCAATAATTGTGACTGATTGTTGATTTTTTGCCTGATTTTTTGTCTGATTCCCTGACTGCGAAGTTGCAAAAGCTAGTTCGATTTGCTTAGGAAATGAGAACGGAGTAGGTTTACCAATATTGCTATCAATCAGCGATCGCACTAAGATCAATAAACTACTACTAACCAAAATGACAAGTAACCCAAAGCGAACTTTTTGAGGTTTTTGAATTTCTTGAGTATTTTGGATTTTTGAGTTTTCAGCTTTATCTTGCATACCTATTTCATAATTATTTTGATCATGATAACAGCCTGGCTCGACCGTATTGGCGACTGGAATCCGCAACTGTTGCGGGAGATTCGCGGCAAATTAAAATTACGCAATTTGATTGTAGCGATCGGCGTATCCTTGCTATTTCAAATGCTCTTGCTTTTATTTTATAGTCAGCGTATTCCTGCTGAAGGTTGTTACGCGCGCGGGTTCAGCTGTGCCGAGTCTTGGCAAGATTGGTGGCTGGAGCAGTTTCGGGTGGTGACTTGGACTGAACCATTTATTTTGTTTTTGGTCGGAGTTTATAGCTTAATTGCCGATCTTGCGCTTGAAGACTATAAAGGGACGCTCAATTTCATTCGGATCAGTCCGCGATCGAGCCTGAGCATTCTCATGGGCAAAATCATCGGTGTGCCATTGCTGGCTTATATCGGGATCGGATTATTAGTCCCATATCACCTCGTTACCGCAATCGGGGCTAATGTGCCGATCGCCTTTTTATTCAGCTTTTATATATTGCTAATCGGCACTGCATTTTTGCTGTTTAGTGCTTCGCTTCTAATAGCTTTACTGAGTGGTTGGCAAGCCAAATTTGGCGGACAGGTATCAGCAGGAGCTTTAATATTTTCATTTGTGACCTTTGTCTGGATTGCTCCTGCATTTATGTGGTGGAATATTTTCACGGCATGGAGTTCATTGAGCGGAGTTTTGGTGGGTGGACTCATCACTCCCATTCGCGCTGAATGGTGGTACTTGCCGATTACATCAAATATTTGGACTCCACATATTTTTACAATTGCCAACTTAGCAATTTTTAGCTTAGGTATCTGGCGGGTTTTGCAACGCCGTTTTCATAATCCCACTGCGACTTTGATTAGCAAAGGACAAAGCTATGTGATCACGGCTTATCTAGAAATCTTGATGTTAGGGTTCTGTATGCAATCAGGGTTTAGCACCGCTTCAGGATTTCAATTAATGCTATTGCTAGTCCTTTATATTGCCAATTGTTTTTTGTTTATAAGTGCGATCGCTTCACTCACACCACCAAGGCAAGCGCTACTCGACTGGGTGAGATTTGGAGCGTTATCAACAACTGAGGAGCATCCATCAGGATTTAGCTATATCCTGCGCGATCTGATTTGGTCAGATAAAAGCCCAGCCCCGATCGCGATCGCCCTCAATCTTATATTTACTCAAGTCCCAATTTTAATTTGGGTAAACTCATGGGCTAATCCAGAAGCTAAATCCAAAGCGATCGTTATTCTGGCTTCTTTTGCAATCTCAATTATTTTATTAGCTTTAATTACCCAATTAATTTTCTTCCTGAAAACCCGTAATCCAACTGCATGGGCAACAGGAATAATTTCAGGATTAGTTTTTCTGCCAGTCTTGATCATGTTTACTCTATCAATTAGCCCCGATCGCTATGCTGGAGTGTGGCTATTTTGGGGATATGCTTGGGTTGCGCTCGCAAACATCAAACCTTCTGATGTTATTCTTGCCTTCGCAGGACAAATTTCCCTAATAATTGCCTTAACATTGCAACTCATTTATCAGCTACAACGCGCTAGAATTCAGAAGACTTCGTGACCAATTAACCAATTAGTAGAAGTTTGAGCATCACAACATGGCACAGTCAACCGCCGCTAAGCAGACCGCAACAAGTACAGTCCCTGATGTAGAACTCCAGAGAGTATTTAAAATATTTGGGGCAAACACGGTTGTCCAGGGTGTCGATCTGCAAGTCCAACGCGGTGAACTCTTTAGCATCTTGGGTCCATCAGGCTGTGGCAAAACGACATTGCTGCGATTAGTAGCGGGCTTTGAAGAACCATCCGCAGGTGAAGTGTTAATTCAGGGTCAGCCAATGACTTATATCCCTGCTTATCAACGCCCTGTAAATACGGTATTTCAGAGCTATGCCTTGTTTGGGCATATGACCATTTTTGATAATGTTGCCTTTGGTTTAACAGTTAAGCGCGTCGCCAAGCCAGAAATACAACAACGAGTGAAGGATGCGCTCAAACAAGTCCGCCTCGATCACTTAAGCGATCGCTATCCTAGCCAGATATCAGGCGGTCAACAACAACGTGTAGCTCTCGCGCGCGCCCTCGTTAACCGTCCGAAAGTAATTTTGCTTGATGAGCCGATGGCAGCTTTGGACTTCAAACTTCGCAAAGAACTGCAAGTAGAGTTGTCAAATTTGCAGTACGAGTTAGGGATTTCTTTCATCATGGTCACTCACGATCAGAGTGAAGCTCTAGCAATTTCTTCGAGAATTGCGGTGATGAATCAAGGTCGGATCGAACAGATTGGCACACCTGCGGAAGTTTACGATCGCCCTGCTTCGGCTTTTGTGGCAGATTTTGTCGGCGAGACAAATTTGTTTGCCTGTCGGGTGATTGAGCAGGATGGCGCATTTGTTGAGTTGCGATCGTCTACAGGCTTAGCGATCGTGGCGGCTAAGCCTAAAAATTGGTTACCCATTGCCGAAGCAGTCGTTAGCGTCCGTCCTGAAAAAATCAGGCTTTCCACCGAATATCCTAATCAGCCCTACAACACCTATCGCGGCATCCTCAATAATGTGCTGTATCTAGGCGACCACTCGCAATTTGTCGTAGATTTACACGCTAGCGAAAATGTACCACCTGTCAGAGTAATGCTGATTCGTTCCAATCATCAGGGCGAAAAAACGCCACCTTTTGATAGTCAGGTATATGTTTCATGGATGCCCGAAGATTGTATCGCTCTCCCTAAAACTGCGGTGGCTACATGAGTATCTCGCGCCGCAAGTTTATTAGGCAATTTATTAAGCAATCGGTTTATGCGACATCGGCTCTGGCGGGAGTATCAACTCTCGCCGCCTGTGGCATTTTCGAGAAAGATACACAGACAGCCGAGTCTGGCAAAGAAGAAGTCGTGCGTCCAGTCACTCAAGACAAACAAACTCTCTATATTTATGGCTGGGCGACCTATGTCAATAACCAAGAAGTTTTAGACGGATTTACCAAAGAGACAGGGATTAAAGTCGTGGGTGATACCTATGACTCTAATGAAGTCATGTTTTCTAAGTTAGAGGCTTCAGGTGGGCGATCGGGCTATAGCATCATTTATCCTAGCGACTATATGGTCACGCAGATGCGCGATCGCAAATTACTTGCTCCTCTCAACAAAAAGCTATTACCAAATCTGCATAATATCGCCGATGACTATTTAGGATTGCCGCACGATCGCGGTGCTGTGTTTAGCATTCCTGTCAGTTTAGGCACAACGGGAATTGCTTATAACGTCAAGGCGGTCAACTCGATTATTGGGGAAGAGCCGACTGATTGGAGCTATCTATGGGAACACAAGAGTAAGCTGCGGATTACGCTCGTCAATGATCCGCGTGAAGTGATGGGAATGGCTTTACATACTTTGGGTAATTCTTACAACTCTAAAGACCCAGTAAAGATAGAGCAAGCATTTCAAAAGTTGCGCGAACTAATGCCCGCGATCGCTAATTTCACTACCGATGCATGGCGCGATCCGCTTGCTTCGGGTGATTTAATGATGTGCATGGCTTTTTCAGGTGATGCGATTAGCTTGGCAAGACAAGACCCAAATATTAAATATATTTTGCCAAATAGTGGCACATCGATCTGGACGGATACTTTGGCTATTCCTAGAGGTGCATCAAATATCACAGGCGCTCATGCATGGATCAATTATGTGATGCGACCTGAGATTGCTGCCAAAATTAGCGATGCAAATAGCTTCGGCACGACTAATAAACTCGCTAAATCGATGATTCCTGATGATCTCAAAGCCATTAAAGCATTAGAACCAAGCGAATCGATGCTTGCTAAAAGCGATCGCATTACCAAACTTGATGATAAAGTTTCGCAAATTTATGACGGTTTTTGGACGCGTCTAACCACTGGCTTGGGATAAAAGATTAAATTCAACAAATAGCAATTCCTGACCACTGCACTTGTGGCACTCTCGGCTGAGGATTAGCATCATTTAGAAAATAACGCCGATAGGAAAAGAATATTTCTTCGCTTTGTAGAGTGCAGTAAGGCGCGATCGCTATATTTCTTAATTCCATTCCTAATTCTTGAAGCTGCTGCACTTGCACCTGTCGCAAATCTAACTTCACTCGCTCAGGATGCTCATCAGGATATATCCCAACTGGTTTGGCGAGCGTGGCAATCACCTGTTGCGCGACCTCTTGCGAAACTTGATAAACCTCACCCGAAATCGCGGGACCTAGGGCAACGCGTAAATCAGCTAAATCACTGCCGCGATCGCATAATGTGGCGATCGCCTTAGTCACGATTCCTGATGCAGTACCGCGCCAACCTGCATGAACCGCCGCGACAGAACCTGACTGGCGATCGCCGATCAATACAGGAACACAATCTGCGGTGCAGACCCATACAGAGTGATTCATATGGTGATTAATACGCTGCTCACGCGTTGCCCACACTCCATCCGCTTCGGGCATATTTGGATTAGCATCAATTTCATTTGCATGAATCAATCGATTTCCATGCACTTGTTTAGCGCGATAGGCTTTACCCGAAGTCGCTAGATGATGGTGCAGATCAGTTGGTGATTTTGGATCATGCGATCGCGTAAAAAATCCATGCCGCCAGTCAGCGAGTAAGTCACAAGTTAGTACACCATCTCGCAATTGCCATTGATTTGCGTTCATTGATTTAGATTCATTTAGATTTACACTTTAAAAAATTAGGTAGCCAAAAACTAACGATGTAACTGCACAGTTCTACCATTAGCAGATTGAATTGGTCGAGCGTCGACTTGATAAATCTTTTCAAAAGCTGCGATCTGCTCTTCAGAAATAGTCATTGGTTCCACAAAGATATTCCATTTCACCCCTTCACTACATGGTGGAGTCGTGAGAGAACCATCATAACTATAGTAAGCCATGCTTTTGGGCAAGAAGTCAGCAGCATTGATCAGGCGATCGCTAACTGTATTGGTTTTGCCAGTCGCAGGGATATTTTGCCAAACTTGTTCAATCAAAGCATTTGCTTTACCCTCATTGAGCATGACTCCCACTACCGCAAGTTTCCCTGCCTCATTACGATGAACTAGATGTAGTTCCATTGCTGTCGCTTTATCGTTGATTTCATGTTCACTGGGTGTATGAAAATGGAACTGAAGTAATGCATACTTCTCTCCATTAATAGTAACAGTACTACCTTTTGCATAATTTACTTGAATTGTGTGACCGTTATTGACAACAACCAAAGGAGAAGATTTGTAATCGAAATTAATCTTTGCAGGCGTATCTTCTACAGCATTTTTGATGTTAATCGGTGATTGATCTCGACCTAACTCACACAGTGCAAAATCCTTATTTAGACTACCCCATTGAGTTGGGTTTTCTGCCCCACCATAACCCCAACGCGGTGCGAGTTCAGCAGCTAGAACAGGAGATAATGATGTTAAATCCATGACTGAAATCATGGTGATTGCTAATAAAATTGACAAACAAAGCAATAAATTTTTACTAATTCTACTCATAGCTTTTAAAAATTATTTCGGGTTGACTGGATCACAAAATTTTAAGCAGTCTTTTAAAGCTTGTTTAAAATCAGCTAGGGAAATCTCTAATGTTGATTTAGTCTCTGTAAACTCGCTCCAGATAGTCACCTTGTCTGATGTGAGCCTTAGTCCATGACCATTGCCAAGCCCTTCGATGAGAGTGCGATCGCCTTTTTCGATCTCTTTGATCATAGCTAATAGGTCTTCACAGATAGCAGCAACGCCTTGTATTTCTGACTCAAAGTATTGACTGAGTGGCAAGTATTGAGGCTGAGTATCAGCTTTGAAATAATTGTCTTTGTCGTAATAGAACTTGATATTAATCATCTACGGTAAACTGGATAGGCGGTGTTAATTGTATTTGTGGTTTTGCTGTAGTATCCCTCGATCCTCAATCCGCTAGGTGAAGTGCCTTGCCAGCGCTCTGTGGGAGGATTGACTGTAGAGAAAGCAGCTTGTATCTCTGACAAAACTTGAGATTGTGACCAGCGATCAGGAAAGAATGTGGAAGTAGATACTTTGCGAACCCATTTACCCGTCGCAGAATTGAGAACTTCAACACGACCGATATACACGCCTTGACTATTAGCTAGGCTAACGATATTGACCAGTCTGGCGCGATCGCTATCTTTGCCATTAGTGCGATGGTGATAACCACCTGCTAAACCTTTACGATTAATTTCTCCTTGAAAAAGGTGATTTTGATTAATTGTCAGAGATTTAGGCGCAATCACTTTGACAATAGTCGTAGAGTTAGGATTTCTCGCGATCGCTGTCGAAATTTGCGCCTGAAGATCAACTGTATTCAGAAAGGTGGAACTGAATAATGCACCTATTGCGGCAAAACCAACTGCAAACTTAGAAATCAATGCATTTGTCATAGTTTTATATAGGTTTACTTGAAGCTACTCGCAAAAATTGAGATAATCTAGTTATATTTTTTGATGCTCGTAAGCATCTAAGAGAGTGATTTGCCCGCACAGTGAGCAAATCAATAAGCATAATCATTATACAAAGAAGAGATATTTTAAACAATGGCGATCGCAAACCAATACGGATATTACACCGAAGACTATCGGGAATTTGTGATTACAGACCCGCGCACACCGCGTCCGTGGTTTAACTATATGTGGAATAGCGAATATGCGGGGCTGATTTCGCATACAGGTGGCGGTTTTAGCTTCCTCGACTCACCACGCGATAATCGTATCAGTCGGATGCGTTACAACAGTTTGCCATGGGATCGTCCAGGGCGCTATGTGATGATTAAAGATGTGGCTACGGGGAAATATTGGTCACTCAGTTGGGCGCCAACTATTGACTTGGACTATGACTTTTATGAATGTCGGCATGGTCAGGGCTATACCAAGATCACCACTGAAATCTATGGGATTCGTGGTGAGATTACTTACTTCGTTCCAACTGATCAGAATGCGGAAGTTTGGCGCGTGGAATTAACAGAACTTTCGGGACAGGCAAGAGATTTAGAAATCTATTCATTCTTAGAATTATTGATGGGAAATGCTCTCAATGATCAAATCAATCAGCCAAATGACAAGCATTTCACTGATATTCATTTTGATCAAGATTTGCAAGCATTAGTCGCCACTCGCCGCTATTGGGTGCTAAATAAAGGGGTATCTGTCAAACAGCCAAATATTGATTGGAAGTATCAGATTTATTTTTCGCAAAGCCTGCCTATTTCTGGGTTTGATAGCAGTCTCGATACTTTTATTGGTCGATGGCGATCGGAAGCGAATCCGATCGCTGTAGAAACAGGTGCGATGCAGAATACAGAGATTACGGCTGGTGATCCTGTGGTGGCTCTGCAATCAAAGATTGAGTTAGTCGCAAATGGTTCTATCAATTTTGTAGTGGTTTTAGAGATCGCCCCAAAAAATGAAAAACCTTCTCTGACTCCCATCTCCTCTATTAGAACAGGGCTTGATCATCAATTTCAACAACTCAAACAAAAGTGGGATCAGCATTTGTCTTGTGTGCAGGTACAAACCCCTGACCTAGCCTTTAATGCGATGTTAAATGTGTGGAATCAATATCAGGCGGCAGTTACCTTTGATATGGCGCGAAACTCGGGATATTATCACGGTGGATTGCTATTTGGGACAGGAATGCGCGATCGCTTTCAAGATATTCTCGGCGTGGTGATGGTCGATCCTGCGCGAGTGCGATCGCGTCTAATCAAAGCTCTAAACTTCCAGTTTAAAGACGGTTCCACTTTGCATAATTATTTTGTGCTTACAAATACGGGTGAACGCACAAATCATTCGGATACACCGCTCTGGATTCCCTTTGGAATTGTGGAATATCTCAAAGAAACTGCTGATTTTTCAATTTTAGATGAAGTTGTTCCCTATCACGATGAGACTGAAGGAAGCGTTTATGAGCATTTAGTAAGAGCGCTAGATTTTGCGATCGCGAATACAGGCGATCGCGGAATGCCACGCATTTTTACAGGTGATTGGAATGATACGCTCGATCATGTTGGCTCTGAGGGTAAGGGCGAGACAACTTGGGGTGCTTTCTTCCTGGGCTATGTTTTGCAAAAGTCTTTACAAGTTTGTGAACATCAAGGCGATCGCGAAACCATCGAAAAATTCCAAAATTTCTACGAACATCTTCGTAAAGTTACTAATGATATTTGTTGGGATGGAGAATGGTATTTGCGCGCTTTTCGGGATAATGGTGAACCGATTGGGGTCTCGACTGCGACTCAGGGCAAAATCTTTTTAAACGCGCAATCATGGGCAGTGATTTCGGGACTAGCTCCTCAAGATCGCGCTGACAGAGCAATGGCTAGCAGTCGCGAACATCTTGCCACCCTTTTTGGAATGCAGATTGTCGCTCCATCATTTACTGAGATCGATGACACGATTGGCTTAATCAGTCGCTGTGTACCCGGGAAGAAAGAGAACGGCGCGGTATTTAATCATGCTTCAGCCTGGTTTGTGTTGGCTGCAATCCTCAATGGTGATGTCGAGTTTGGCTGGGAGATATATCAGCGAATGATGCCCATTAATTCATCTCAAGCAACTGATCAAAAGTGCGATCGCTTTGAGACTGAGCCATATGTTTATCCTGAATATGTGACCAGTCCCGATCACCCCACACAAGGACAGGCAAGCCATTCATGGCTCACAGGTACAGCCGTCTGGATGTTGAGGATTGGGGTCGATCATATTTTAGGATTCCAGCCCACTTTTGCCGGAATGATCATCGATCCACATATTCCTGCGGCGTGGAATGGTTTCACCGCACAGCGTAAGTTTCGCGGTAAGGTTCTCTCGCTGACTGTGGTTAACCATAGTTCTGTCAAACAAATGATGGTTAATGGTCAAGTTGTAGAAGGGAACTTTATCGATTTGGCTCTCTATAATGGAAAAGAGATAGCGATCGCAGTTTACCTATAATCTCTCAACCTATAATCTTTCAGCATAAGCAGCGCATCCCGTTGCTTATGATCTCTACCAAAAACTATGAATATCTATCGTTTACCCGTCTTAACTGATAATTACATTTTTGTCTTGCATGATCCTGACAAGAATATCGCCGCAGTTGTTGATCCTGCTGAATCGAAAGCTGTCTTAAGCAAATTAGAAGAATTAGGCGCACCCTTAGTTGCCATTTTTAATACACATCATCACAGCGATCATATTGGTGGTAACTCAGGACTACTCAAAAGATTTCCCGAAGCGATCGTTTATGGTGGTGAAAAAGATCGCGATCGCATTCCACATCAGCAGGTTTTTTTAAAAGCAGGCGATCGCGTTAAATTTGGCGATCGCGAAGCTGAAGTGTTTTTTGTGCCAGGGCATACATACGCTCATATTGCCTATTATTTTGAGCCAATATTTAAACTAACTTCTGAGTCAACTGGTGATCAGGGCGGTGAATTATTTTGTGGCGATACTTTGTTCGCGGGTGGCTGTGGCAGATTGTTTGAAGGAACTCCCGCAGAAATGCTCAACTCCCTCGATCAATTACGCCAACTTCCTGACGATACTCGCGTGTGGTGCGCCCATGAGTATACCCTCGGCAATCTTAAATTTGCGCTGACCGTTGATAGCGATAACTCTGACTTGCAAGAACGCATGGTGATGGCAACAGCGATGCGTTCAAGAGGTGAAGCAACTATCCCCACGACCATCGGGCTAGAGAAGCGCACTAATCCATTTATGCGTTGGGATTTTCCTGCAATTCAGCGATCGGCTGGGACGGAGATTGGCGATCGCGTATTTGCCAAAATTCGCGGGCAAAAGGATAATTTTTCGGGGTAAATTATTCAGAATAAATTAACTGGGGTGCAAGGATTCGAACCTCGGAATGTCTGGACCAAAACCAGATGCCTTACCACTTGGCGACACCCCAACGTGTCTTAGCTATTAGCGAAACTTCTTTGTTTGCGCGGTAACTACTATAGCAAAGGTATATAGGGTTTTGTCAACCCATTTAGTAAATAAAAATCAATAAAAGCAAATATAGCTGTCGCTAGCTTTCTTATAGTTTTTTAGTTGTCCAGCAGTATCGAGTCTTTAGACAAAGCAATTTGTAATTTACAGAAGCCCTCTATATGACTGCAAAAATCTTGCAGGTAACTCTCAGCCCATGTTTGACCATTACTCAAAGATGTGTCAAAACCATTAGCAAAAATATGCACAAGCGGATCGCTGGCATCAGGCAAAACTAAAACCCAATCGCGATCGCTATAAAAAACCTTCACACCGTCAATAAGTTCGATTTTTTCGCGCCCATAAGATTCGACCAAGTGACGCATGAGTGTACCTTTGACGCTCCAGGGACACCGCAAAGTCTGCTGCCGAAAATGGCAAATCGGCAAATGTAATCGCACTTGTGATAGCGATCGCTTTTGTAAGGTCATCCATTCCATGATTTTGGCAATGCTAAACATCGCATCAAACCCAGGGTGAAGCTGGGGAAAGATAAAGCCCATTTCTGCCGCACCGCCCAAAACTATATCCTTAGTAATATGGCAAGTTGCCATCAAAGCTGTAGGATTTGCCTTAGTGCGGATCACTTTACCACCATGCTTTTCAGCGATTAGTTCGACAATACCCGAAGCCGAGACTGGCACGACCACTGTTCCGCCCTGATTGGATGTCAGCGCCATTTCTACCATTAGTCCAGTCAAGATTTGATCACGAATTGGCTTCCCAAATTCATCGATTAAGATAAATTTTTCACCATTGGCATATACCTGTACGCCAAAATTCGCTTTTACGGCTTTAACGACATCGGTTAGTTGTGTCAACATTTTTTCGCGATCGCTAGGAGCGGGTGCAGTCTCATTGAGGCTGGCATTGAGAACGACAACATCGGTACTAAACTTGCCTAAAATTCTTGGTAAGACTGCTCCTGAAACTGCGTAGACATAATCAATTACAATTTTTTTGCAATCGCTATAACGAATTGCTTCAACGTCAAGATTTTTAGCAAATCCAGTATTGTAATAATCTAATACACGCGTTGGGTAACTGATTTCACCAATTTCTTCAATTCTGGCGCGGCGGAAGTCTTCTTTAAAAAATGTGCTTTCAATCTTTTTTTCAGTGGCTTTGTTGATATTAATTCCATGGGCATCCAGAAACTCGATCATCACGCAATCGTTGCGATCAGGATCGACTCTGACATGGATGCCGCCGACAACTCTCAGGCTGGGGGCAATAAATCGGGCGATCGGGATCGCGGTGGCTTCAAGGTTTTCGACATTGATGCCGACAGACATTAGTCCAGAGATTAGCGATCGCGTTAGCATTCGACAAATCGTGCGTTGATCTCGCGACACCATCACATGAGAATTGGGTCTGAGAGTTGCACCATATGCGGCTCCTAGCTTCACCGCATATTCGGGGGTGATATCAATATTCGCTAAGCCCGTTACCCCATGTTGTCCAAACAAATTACGCGAGGCGATCGCTCCCCAAATTAAATTAGTCGTCAGAGTTGCGCCAGATTCAACATATTTGCTCGGCCAAATCCGTACATTTGGGAAAATCCTTGCCTCTTCACCGATAGTCGAATTTGAACCAACTACGGCTCCTTCCATCACATGGGCGCGCCGATTAATCCGCACATTACGCGAAACTGTGCAAGCCCATAGATGGCACTCCTCACCGATCATAGTGCTGTTACCAATAATCGGACGCTGAAGATCGCAGTCAGCGCCAATGGTGACGCGATCGCCGATCACTGTGCCAGCCGAAATCTTAGTGCGATCGCCGATCACACAATTACTGCCAATCAATACGGGCGACTCAATCTCTACAGTTGGTGAAATCACCGTGTGCTGACCCACCCACAACCCTGTTCGTCTCTGCACATAGTCTAAATCTAAATGCACACGTCCCCTGATTGCGTCATATTGAGCCTGACGATACGCTTCTAGAGAGCCAATATCACACCAATATCCACTAGCAATATAGCCATGCATTGGCACATTTCGATCAAGCAGAAGTGGAAAAAGATCGTTAGAGAAGTCGCACGGTTCATTAGCGGGCAGAAACCCCAAAACTTCAGGTTCTAGAATATAAATACCTGTATTTACCGTATCCGAAAAAACCTCACTCGTAGATGGTTTTTCTAAAAAGCGTTGGATGCGATCTTGCTCGTCAGTAATGACAACTCCAAAAGCCATTGGCTCACTGACTCGTCGCAAAATTAGCGTTGCCTGTGATTTTTTGGCTTGATGAAATTTGATGGCAGCGGTGAGGTCAAAGTCAGTAATACAATCGCCACTGATCACGATAAAAGTACTATCTAATAGATTCTCAACGTTTTTGACGCAGCCAGCTGTACCCAGTGGTTGATCTTCTTCCACCACATACATCATATTCACACCAAAATCTGAACCATCTCCAAAATGTTCACGAATCATATCAGGCAGATAGTGAAGTGTGGCAATTACTTCGCGAATGTCATGTCGCTTGAGCAAGTTGAGGATATGCTCGGTAATTGGGCGATTTAGCACTGGTACCATCGGTTTTGGTAAATCGCAAGTGAGTGGGCGTAATCGCGTTCCCGATCCGCCCGCCATCAGTACCGCGCGCATAGCTCCTCCGAACGGCAATTTGTAATAGGATTAGGCTCTAGTATCGTTCAAATTTGCGATAAAGCAATGAAAATAAACCTTAATACTCAATCATCTCCAGAAACAAAGATTATTGTGGCGCTTGATATGCAAAGTGCGATCGCTGCTCTCGATTTGTGCGATCGCTTACCGCAAGTAAGCTTCTGGAAAGTGGGGCTAGAGCTATTTATCGCCGATGGCAATGCAATTTTACGCGAGCTGAAAGCGCGTGACAAAAGGATTTTTTTAGACTTAAAGCTACACGATATCCCCAATACGGTTGCCTCAGCTTGTCGAGTTGCGACTAGATATAATGCAGATTTCCTAACAATTCATGCGTCAGGCGGTAAAGCGATGATGCAAGCTGCCCAAGCTGAAGTCGAGGGTTCTACCACCCAACTTTTAGCTGTCTCGCTCTTAACTAGCGTTTCTGCTTCCGAGCTTGCATCTGATCTCAAAGTTCAGCTAGAAGTAACTGAATATGTCTCGCAAATGGTTCTTTTAGCGCAACAAAGTGGACTTACGGGTGCAGTCTGTTCACCCCATGAAGTCGCCAGCTTGCGATCGCTAGTTGGTGATCATTTTTGTTTTGTGACCCCAGGTGTGCGTCCAACAGGTGTAGCAGTTGGCGATCAAAGTCGAGTGATGACTCCTAAAAATGCGATCGCTGCGGGTGCAGACTATCTAGTGATCGGGCGACCAATTACTAAGGCGATCGATCCTGTCGCTGCATGGGAACAAATTTGTCGAGATTTAATCTAGACTTAGGGCGGCTCTTGACAGCTTCTCGTAAATTTACGTTAAATCAACTCTGTGAAAAAAACTCTATGAAAAGATTAAACTCACTCATCCTCGCTACTTGTGTATTACTAAGCTCAGGCTTAGTCGGCAACTCCCTGCCAGTTTTTAGTGCCGAATCGCAGATGAATGTCCGCAATAAGGGGGCTGTTAAGGCTGAAGTTGATAGTGCGCTGAAAATATTGATTCAAAAGTTGAATCTGACTGCTTCTCAGCAAGGTCAAGCCCAAACAATCTTTAGTGGCGCTAGACAGAGCCTTCTTAAAGTTCTCACTCCTGATCAACTCAAAAAACTAAAGGCTGGAGGGACTTTCAAGTCTCTAAACTTGACTGCTGCTCAAGAAAAAACAATTCTTGGAATCATGATCGAACGCAGAAAGCAATTTTCTGCGATTTTGACTCCTTCCCAAAAGAAAACGTTTGACGCGTTGACTCCTCCTAAAAAGTAAATCTAGAGCTAAAAAAGCCTCGCTTTGCGAGGCTTTTTTGGCTCTAGATTTGGTCTAGATTTGATGCTGTTGCAGTAATTGCAGAGAGACAATTTTTAAAGCGGCTTCATGAGTTGCCGCGATGTGAATAGGTGGCGCAACACCTGCATCTAGTGCTTCCTTCCATCGTGATGCACATAAACACCAGCGATCGCCTGCCTTTAGACCAGGGAAATTAGACATCGGTGCGGGCGTACCCAAATCATTGCCCTGCGTTTTGGTGTAAGCGAGAAATTCATCGGTGACTTCGGCACAAATGACATGCACACCAATATCGCCATCGCCTGTCTGACAAAATCCATCACGATAAAATCCTGTCACTGGCGATGAGCAACATAGCTCTAACTTCTGACCCAAAACATTTTTTATTTCTGTCATGACTTTAATAGCTTTTGATATTCCAATTCAGTTACTAGATCAAGTGAAGTCTCTACGCGATCTAAGAAGACTTTTCCTTCTAAATGATCATATTCGTGCTGAAAAATTCTCGCCACAAAATCAGTTAGTCTGGCATTTTGCTGATCGCCGTGGCGATCGCAATACTCAACTTCAATTTCACGATAGCGCGGCACAAGTCCCCGAATCATCGGTACGGAGAGACATCCTTCCCATGCTTTTTCAGTCTCGACTGAATGTGAAATAATTTTAGGATTGATCATTGCCGTTGCTTCCATTTGTGGCGCATGGGGATAGCGCTGATTAGGATGAGAAGCGATGATCACTAGCTGGAGCGATCGCCCAATTTGCGGAGCTGCTAAACCCACGCCGTTACTTTCATTGAGTGTGACTAACATCTTCTCGATTAAGTTTTGGATTTCGCGATCGCCCACATCAGCGATCGGGTGAGCAATCTCTCGCAAGGCAGGATTGCCAAGCTGATAAACGGCTAGTTTTTGGAGCTTTGGAGCAAATATCTGGGTGAATAGTTTGTGAAGCGATCGGGCAAGCATAGATTTATTTACACGCATCCTTGAGAAAACTCCTTGAGAAAACTTTTAAGCTTTAGGATTAGCCTCGTAGGCAAGAATATCAATTAAGGCATCGGCTTCAGTAACCGATAGACGCGCTTTTTGGTATTCATCTTCAAACTTAGCATTAGCGGTCGTATAGCCTTGCATGATCATAATCGCAAAATATTCACGCTTAGTCATTCCTTCGATCAAGCTATCCGTATCGCGGTTATAACCGATAGGAAATGCGCTATCACTACGTCTAGTTGTCATGTGCTGGTTTCCTGAGAAAGTTTTTCTAATCAAATCTTAAGCCATATTTTAGCATCTAAATAAAATCAAATATAAAACGCTCTATTCTCAAAAGCCTTTACCAAGACACCAATTCAGGAAATTTACGAGCTAGTTCTATAATCGCGGGGCAGATGGCAGCATTCTCAGTCCGATTCTCTAAAGTGTTCCACCCAAATGGAGCAGATTGAGCGGCAGATAGCCATAATAATCGCTTAGCGCGAGTCATACCGACATAGAGTAAACGAAACTCTTCCGCTTGTTTGAGATAGTTGTATTGTGTCCATGCTTCGTCAGCATTGGGAAGGCGATCGCTATGTATGATCGCACTAATCTGCACCCTCGTCACTTCAGGCAAACCAAAATCTCCCAAAAACTTGACGGCTTCAGGAATATAAGCTTCTCCAGGGCAAATACGTTTATGTAAAAAAGGCATGAATACTACATCCCAATCTAAGCCTTTAGCTTTATGCAGACTGATAATCGTCAATTGTCCACCTGTCATATAGCGCCCTTCAAGGTTCTCATCTTCGACCGCCTCAAAATTTTCTGACTCGACAATATCTTTGAGGGCGGCGATCACGGTTTGCATCGAATAGTCCCCAACAAGATCGTGATTTAGGCGATCGCATAACTTATCGGCTGTAGCGAGTAGCCCTGCTTCTTCGTCATAGAGAGCAAATGCAATAAATGGAATTAGATTATATAAAGGAAGTTCAGTTTTAGCCCGAAGTAATCCGATACATTTAGCTTGAGTTTCTAGAGCAATTGTAGATAGAGTCGCATCTAGCAAGGTGGGATAGAGAAACTTTTCAGGATTACTAGCTAGAGCATTTAGGTCTTGCTGCGATGATATTTTTTGGCGATCTTTGAGAACTTCTAGTGCTAATTTGAGATTGCCAGGAGAATGCGGTCGCTCCATAAATTGCAAGATCGCCAACATATCCATCGGCACACGCGATCGCCGATCGCTTTGTTCGACATCATAGATTTTAATCTCATGCTTTTTCGTCAGCCAAGCTAGCGCCTCAGCGACAAATCGCCCTTGATTGTGTTGACGCACCAAAATTGCCATACTTAGGCTTGGGTCTTGATCGTGCAATTGTTTAATGCGATCGCCGATCATCGCGATTTCATGCTCGATATCATCGACAGTATTAGGCAAATAGATTTCTACACCTTTCCCAATTGGCTCAGGATTTGCATTTGCTTGCGGATCATCGACATCGACAGGGCGGATTTTTTGTGGACGAAATGGCTTTTCTAGTTTGGCATATTCAGAATGATTGACCCAATGCAACATATAATTTGCAGCCCGCATCACGTTTCGGGTGCTGCGTCCTGCTTGATCGAGAGTTGTGAGTTGTGAGAAGCTGTGGCAGCGATCGCAAAATTCATTAAAGAATCGCGGATCAGCAGGTGTAAAAGTGGAGTTAATTGCTTGATTGGGATCGCCCACGCGCATTAAGTTTTTATCATCACTGGACGTGAGAGCAAGAATCTCTAATAACTTAGTCTGCAAAGGTGAAGAATCCTGAGCCTCATCTTCAAATACCGCAAAAATCCGTTCCTGCCAATATTTCTGTACCCCTGCATTTTGCAATACTCGCAACGCACCCAAAATCATATCGTCATAATCGATCGCTCCTTCTTGTCGCAAAAGTCGCTCATAGGTTTCATAGAGTCCCGCCGCGATCGCTAAAATGTCACCGCCATCAGGTGCTTTAGCTTCGCGCAAATCCTCAGCACTCAACCCTGAACTTTTGGCCGTAGCGATCGCCTCTTTTGCCAAACTAGGCAAAACATCAGTTCGCAACACGGTCTGTCGCCGCAAGCGCTCTGTATCTTCACCATCAAAGTTTTTTCCTTCAAGCAAAAGATCGTACAACTTGGGATTTTCCTTCACCCAAATATTTGTCGCATTCCGAATTAATCTCTGCTTTTGCGATTCAGAAACGATCGCCGTCTCACCCATGCCGAATTCTGATAGCTCACGATGTGCCGAAGCGATCGTATAAGCCAAGCTATGCAAAGTGCTGACTGTGAAAGCACTCTGCGGCAAGTGGAGATTTTTTAGATGTCCTGATACTTTTTTGCGAATGTTGCTCACTGCCGAACGGGTGAACGTCACAATTACTAATTGCTTTTGACGATGCAGTTGAAATTTGGCGATCGCGATCGCGGCGGCAACTGCCATTCCTGTTGATTTCCCCGCACCTGGCACTGCCGACACTGCCAGTTCGCCGCCCTGCCAGTCAGCCATCGTTTGCTGACCTTTACGGAGAGTGCTGCGTAATTCATTAAGAGCATCAGGTGTGACCATAGCTTTATATTCTAAACTTAATCTGGGAATTTTCTGACTACTCTTCTTTTTGGGCGTTTGGTATAATTAATAATTAACGATAAGCAAATTAAAAGATTTATGTCATCAGCAATCAGTGTGGAAAAGCTAGTCTCCGATGCTAAAGAGACCGCCAGCAAATTAAAGATTAAAAAGTTTGATATCTATGGTGCGATCATTGATGAAACCAGTGCGGAAGTCGATAGTGGCGCACCCAAACAAGTTTCTGCATCCAACCGCGCTAGCATCATCGTCCGCGTCTGGAATGACGAGGGGACGGTCGGCGTGACATCCACCACAAATATTGATCGCGTGGGTCTAGAACTGGCTCTCCAAAGCGCCCATGAAGCAAGTTCTTTTGGAGCAAAAGAAAATATCGCGGACTTTAGTCCTGAAGCGATCGCCAATATTCCAGAGCGTGAATCACAGACAGCGCCACAAACTGCAATCGAGCAGCTAGTCGAAACTCTGTTGGGTGCAGAAAAAGAATTACTCTCGGCACATAGTGCGATCGCAGGAGTTCCTTATAACGGCTTATCACAACGCGATCTTAGTCGGTTCTATCTCAATAGCGATGGCGCAATGCGACATGAGAGTAGTTCCTATAGTTCCATTTATCTCTATACTAAAACTGAAGAAGAAGACCGAAAACCTCGCAGTGGCGGAGCCTATCGCGTCAGTCGTACTTTTAAGGACTTGGATGTAAAAGGTTGTGTTGCCGAAACTGCTGAGAAAACGATTAGTCATCTCAACTACGACAAAATCAAATCTGGCAAATATTTAGTCGTGTTCTCTCCTGAAGCAGTTTTGAGCTTAATTAGTGCTTTTTCTAGTCTCTTCAATGCTCAGAGCATTCTCGATAAGAACAGCCTCTCCACTCCTGAATCTATCGGCACAGCGATCGCATCACCGTTGTTAAATGTTAGCGATGATGAGCTTCATGTTGGTAATATCGGCGCATCGACATTTGATGGTGAAGGAACTCCCACTCGCCACATCCCTCTAATTGTGGATGGTATTTTAACTAATTTCTTGCATAGCTCAGTTACGGCTAAACGCCTAAATGCTAAACCCACAGGTAACGGTAGTGTTGGTGCAAAGGTTTCGGTTAGTCCTAACTTCTTTCATATCGAACGTAGTAGCGTAGCTAATGCAGAAAATGAGAAAGTTTATGACCTCGCCACAGCTGAGAATGTGATTTTGATTGACGATTTGCAAGCACTCCATGCGGGTGTACAGGCATCGCAGGGTTCTTTTTCGTTGCCCTTTGATGGCTGGCTGGTAAATAAAGGCGATCGCGTTAGTGTCGAGTCAGCAACTGTCGCAGGCGATATTCTGGAGTTACTTAAGGCGATCATTTATGTCGAACCCAATGGGAAAGTCACACCTTCAGGGGTAGCACCACAAATTTGGGTAGAAGGGTTATCAATTACAGGTGAGGCTTAAAGCTTCAATTAAGGCGTGTTTTGCACGTCTTAATTGAACTAAGTTTTGGTGTTATCTAGATTGACATTTGTCATTTGTGCGCCATCAAATAAAGTTTCCTGCAAATTTGCCCAACTCAGGTTTGCGCCGCGTAAATCTGCACCGCGCAGATCAGCTTTGCGTAAATCTGCACCCTTAAGATTGGCATGACGCAAAGTGGCTCGATGCAGATCGGCACTGCTCAGGTTGGCATAACTCAAATCCGCCCCCGTGAAGTTTGCTCTACAGAGCTTAGCAGCCGTAAAATTGGCTTTGCTCATTAATGCGTGACTAAAATCGAGCTTATGCAAGTCAATTGCTCTTAAATCCACGCCCACGAGATTTGCATTAGCAAATACTTTTCGCCCTGCCCGATATAATTGCAAAAATTCATTAGCGTCCATTAATTAATCGCTTAGTCCACTTAAGAATTTATCACCTAGATCGCTTCGCTAAAACCAGATTTTTTTGAGAGTGGCGCTTTGCGCCACTCTCAAAACTAACCCTCAAAAGAGTCGAGGTCTAACGCCGCTGAGCCACCCCGTTCAAGTTCGATCAACATTTGCCCTAATTGTCGCCAAATCAGAAAAGCAATGCCGACTGTGAAAGGAATTGCGACTATGTAGCCGAATAGAGTCGGAAGTCCAAATATTTCTAAGCCTGTTGCCATAAATATAGCGATACTGATGCTCATGGCAAGATAAGGAACTTTTATACTTGCGCTTTTGAGTTCTAGCATGACGCGAGAAGACTTACTGGTTGACCATTTGTTGACGAGATTGCGTAAAGTCACTTCAAATGATCGTCCACAAGCTAGTCCAGCAATTAAGGAAATAGCAAACAAGAAATAGGGTGGATCGGCAGGGAAATAATAATTCACAGGTGTATAAACTTTTTAACGTATGTTTTTATTTTATCTCTAGGACGCTAAAAAATAGAGGGCGTGCGAAGCGCGTTCTGATTTTGGAGTTAACTCAAGCCCAGTGCGGCTAATTGTGCTTGCGCTTTTTGTAAAGATTCGCGCCACTCGCGATCGCTAATACTATCAGCGACAATCCCTGCTCCGACTTGCCCCCAAATATGATCATCAGTCTTGAGCAACGTCCGAATCAAGATATTTAGATCTATATTTCCCCGCTTGTCGATATAACCACAGGAGCCATAAAACAAATTGCGGCGCTGCGGTTCCAGACGCTCAACGATCTCCATACAACGCACTTTAGGGCAGCCCGTGATTGTCCCACCTGGAAATGTGGCACGAATCAGGTCAACTAGAGTGCGATCGCTTCGCAATGTCCCAATGACATTACTGACAAGGTGCATTACATGGCTGTAGCGCTCGATCGCTAATAGCTCATCGACTTTGACCGTACCCCATTCACAGACGCGTCCTAGATCGTTGCGTTCAAGATCGACCAGCATAATGTGTTCAGCTTGCTCTTTGGTACAAGCGCGTAATTCATGTTCTAATTCTTGATCTTGCTGCTCATTTTTGCCGCGTGGTCTCGTCCCTGCAATCGGGCGTGTCTCGATATGGCGATCGCGTAAGCTGACTAGACGCTCAGGCGAGACGCTAATTACTTCGCCCCAAGTTGTGCGCCAATAACTAGCAAATGGCGATGGATTAATTTTTTGTAAATGTCGATATAGTTGCCAACCATCAGATTTCCAAGGATAGCCGAATCTCATTGAGAGATTTGCTTGAAAAATATTCCCCGCATAGATATGTTGTTTCGCTTTCTCCACCATTGCTTCGTAGCCTTGCTGCTCTGGTGAATACACAACCTGTGTTCCTGCCTTGATCGGAAACACAGGTTTTTTTGTTTTTATATCTGCGTTTTTTAAGCGATCGCTTAGCTCATTAAGTTCATGTTGATCGATAGCAGCTAGCCAAACAGCTTGAGTCTGATGATCTACGACCACGAAACTCGATGGCTCATACCAAAAGGCAACAGGGAAAGGTAAAGTGTCAGGCTTGGTATAGGGCAGTCGCTCAATTTCCCAAGCGAGGTCATAGCCTAACCAACCCACATATCCGCCTGTGAATGGTAAATGCTCGGGTAAATCTGGATGAGAGCTTTGATCAGTTTGCATACGCGATCGCAATTTTTCAAGACATGGCAAAATTTCACCAACTGCTGGAGTCCAGACTTGACGCGGTTTACCTGCGGCGATTGAATAGCGCGCTAGTTTTGAAGGAGACTTTGTGGCAGGGCTTTCCAGCAGAACCGTAATAGGCTCATCAGCATAGAGCGCTTCCCACACATCTGCACCCGTCATATCAGTAGGAAGCGATCGCGGCAACCACAACCAATCAGCCATAGAAAAAATTTAATTTTAGTACGGTCTTATTATAGAGGTGGCATACTGAAAGACAATAATTTGACCAAAGCCATAATTTATGAGTCGCACTTTATTTATTGAGATTCTGATCGGAACTGGATTAGTAGTTTTAGCAAGTTCTTTGCCCAACAGGTTTTATGGTGCAAGCGATCGCAAGTTCATCATCATCACGATCGCCACTTGTATTATTTCTGCGATCGGCTTAGCCATATTTTTCAGTATTCCATTCTTAAACTCGATCAAGTAAAATCTGTGTATTTTGTGTCGATCAAGTAAAATCTGTGTATTTTGTGGGTATAGTAGACAGAATACAAAAGATATTTCTTAGATATATGGATCAAGGTATGAGCAATCCCAAAGTAACAGTTTTAATGCCTGTCTACAATGCTGAAAAATATGTCGGTGAAGCTATAGATAGCATTCTCAATCAGACTTTTAAATATTTTGAATTTTTAATCATCAATGATGGTTCCACAGATAGCAGTTTAGATATAATCAAATCCTATAATGATCCTAGAATTAAGATTGTAAATAATAAGATAAATCTTGGATTATCCCACACCTTAAATAAAGGAATTGAGCTTTCTCAAGGTGAGTACATTGCCAGAATGGATGCTGATGATATTAGTTTGCCTATTAGACTAGCAAAGCAAATAGAGTTTATGGATAGTCACCAACAGATATGCATCTGCGGCTCTTGGATTCAAACTTTTGATAGATCGGGTAATCAAGATATTTGGCAGTATTCTCAAATTCATGAAGAACTTTTATGCTCATTATTTTATAACTCATGTTTTGCCCATCCATCGGTTTGCATCAGAAAACAAGTACTACTAGAAACTGGACTTAGATATAAGCAAGAGTTCACACCTGCCGAAGATTATGAGCTGTGGACAAGACTTATTGAATTGACAGAAGGAACGAATCTTCCGCTTGTACTGTTGAGGTATAGAAACTCGGAAAATCAGATGACAAAGGATGAAAATACAATGGCATCTCAAGTAAATATAATCAGAATAAAAATGCTGAATCGGCTAAATTTAGGATTTAATCAAGAAGAAAAAACCTTACATATAAATGTAATTGCCAAAAATTGGGACTCAAGTCAAGATGTTTGGAAAGTATCCGTAGAATGGCTAGAAAAGTTGGCACAGCAGAATACAGCAGTTGCCTATTATAAAGATACTTTATTTAATAAGTATCTTGCTAGATTTTTATGGCTAAGATGTACTCAGTATGATGGACATAACAATCTTAATACAATTGATATTTATAATAAATGTTCATTATCTTCATATTATCAACCTAGTTTATTCTCTAAAGCTAAAGTGTTTTTAAAATACTTATTAAATTTTTCTAAAAAACATAAACTTTCTAGAGCTAAGTTCACCCCAATAATTTAAAACTTAAATCTATGCAGTTTCTACTTTCTCATCCTGGAGTTGCTCCTTTTGTACAGCAAGTTGGTAGAGCCTTATGGGAAGCAAATATGTTAGGAAAATTTGCTACTACTTTGGTTGATCGCCCTAACGCTAATTGGCGAAAAATTCTTTCTCAATTAGTAGAGCCAATCAATATAGATGTTGATCGCCAATTCCAAAGACGGTCTATCCAAGAATTTCCTTTAGAGTTAGTAGTGAATAATCCTTGGGGAGAAGTTGCGAATCTGATTGCTAGAAAAATTGATCGAGATGGTAGTTTTTCAGATTTTATATGGGAAAAAGCAAAACTAGGATGGTTTGTAAACTGGGCTACTCGTCTATTAGAAAAGAACGCTAGAAATATTGATGCAGTCTATGGCTATGAGTGTTGTAATTTAAAAGTATTTACAAAAGCCAAGCAGCTAAACAAAGCTTGTGTTTATGACGTACCTGCGCCAGAGCACGATTTTGTCCATCAAATTCTCCAAGCGGAACTAGCTAAATTTCCTCAGCTTCGTACACCTTATCGACAAAAAGTTGAGATAAAGCATAAGGAAAGAACTAAACTACGTAGAGAGGAATGGAATCTAGCCGATATAGTAATCGCTAATTCTGAATTTACAAAGCAGTCTTATGCATCTGCTGATCTGGATATCAGCAAGGTTATGGTTATTCCCTACGGTGCGCCTCCACCGCGTGTCGATGGAGCTTTGGGTGGTACTACAAAATCTGATCAGCAGCCCATTCGTTTTTTGTGGGCAGGGACATTTAGTATTCGTAAGGGAGCGCACTATCTATTAGAGGCTTGGAAGCAAGTTAATTCTGCTAATGCTAATTTGAGAGTACTAGGAGCAATGGGTCTGCCAGAAATATTATTACAAGATATTCCTGACTCAATTACTATTTCTGGTACGGTGCCGCGATCGCAACTATATGAGATTTATCATCAGGCTGATATTTTTATCTTTCCAACATTATGTGATGGTTTTGGGATGGTCGTTACTGAGGCTTTCGCTCAAGGATTGCCTGTAATTACCACCGATCGCGCAGGAGCCTCTGACTTGATCGAACATGGCAAAAATGGCTTTATTATACCTGCGGGTGACGCTTTGGCACTTGCTGAGATTATTGAATGGTGCATTACCCATCGCGAAAAGGTCAAAGCCATGCGCCAATCAGCGTTGGATACAGCCGCTCAATGGCAATGGTCAGATTATCGAGTTAAGTTAGTTGAAAGTATCAAGCATGGACTAGAAAAAACTGGTCATAAACCATGAACAAAATTTGTCTAGTTAGTCCAGGACATATTGCTTCTAATCCTCGTTTGGTTAAGGAAGCTAACTCATTGTTGCAGGTTGGATATGAAGTGCGAGTTGTGGCGGGTGATACGGCTGATTTTGTGCGTCCTTTAGATAAAGCTTTGATGTTGTCTGTTAAGTGGACTTGCGATCGCATTGGTTTGGGAACTCGCCCTGCTTATGTATGGCATAAATTAAAACAAAAACTTGCGAGAGTTCTATTCCAGTTAGGTTTTAGAAATATTTATATCGCGATGTGGGCGCATAGTTTAATTTCTGACTCGCTCGCTCAAGCCGCAATCGCTAAACCTGCTGATCTATACATAGCCCACTGTTTAGCTGCCTTACCTGCGGTGGCGATCGCGGCTCAAAAGCACAATGCTAAGTTTGGTTTTGATGCTGAAGATTTTCATGTGGGGGAGTTAGTTAAAATTCCCGAAAACAATCTCGAAATTGTGATCAGAGATTACATTGAACGAACTTTACTGCCTCAATGCTGTTATTTAACGGCATCTTCACCAATGATTGCCGAGGCATATAGAAATCGTTATGGAGTCAGCATTGAACCAGTTTTAAATGTATTTCCTCTATCAGAGGCTCCAGTAAAGCTAAAGGAGTTCGCAAACAAAGAGCCATTTTCGCTTTATTGGTTTTCTCAAACTATTGGTGGGAACAGAGGGCTTGAGTCAATAGTTGAAGCAATGGCACAAATGAAAACCTCTGTAGAGTTGCATTTAAGAGGAATACCGGCTACTGGTTATGCGGATGTATTGACACAACTGGCTCATGAATTAGGAGTAGGCGATCGCTTACATTTTCTACCCTCCGCACCTCCTGCGGATATGGCTCAACTAGCAGCATGTTATCACTTAGGATTATCTATTGAACCAGGTAGAGATACTAATAATAACGTTTGCCTTGGCAATAAAATTTTCACTTATCTTTTAGCAGGGCTACCGATATTAATGAGCGACACTCCCGCCCAAAAAGAACTATCTCTACAATTGGGAGAGGCTGCTTTAGTCGTAAATATTCATAATCCTAAATGTTTAGCCCTAGCTTTAGATATATGGTTTACCGATTCATTGCAGTTAGAGAAATCTCGTACTAAAGCTTGGGCTTTGGGACGAGAAGTATATAATTGGGAAACTGAACAATATAAGTTATTAGATATTGTCCAAAATGCGTTAAAAAGGTAAAATCACAATTTTCGTGAAAGTTAATCACTTATTTAAAACTTAGTAAAATTCTTTATGTTTTTTAAACAAAAAATCAGACAATATCTTGCGAAAAAGCTAGGATTGCCAGAAATACCTACGTCACTAGAAAGGCTAGCTAAACTTGGCTTTAATCCTAATCAAGTCTTTGATGTTGGGGCATATAGAGGTGATTTTGCTGATTTATGTGTCAAATATTTTTCAAATTCAAAAGTAGCCTGTTTTGAAGTTTTAGAACATCAAGTAGATAGGCTAAGGACACTAGCATCTAAAAATCATTCTATACAAGTATTTCCAACTTTACTTGGTTCTGAAATTCAAGAAAAAGTACAGTTTAATCAAGCCGAAACAGCATCTTCTGTATTAGTTGAGCAGGTTCCACAAAACTTTCCAGTGAAGTCATACCCAATGACAACTGTAGACGAAATAGTTCAACAGTATTTTACTGGAAAAAGTCCTGAATTTTTGAAGCTAGACGTACAAGGATATGAGTTAGAAGTTCTTAAAGGAGCAGAAAAATCTTTACAAGAAATACAGGTGATTTTAGCAGAAGTTAATTTACTTGACATTCATCAAAATGTACCTTTGTTATCGGAAATGATTAGCTGGCTAAATGAAAGAGGTTGGGAGACCTATGACATTTGCGGTTTAACACGCCGTCCTCTAGATCAAGCACTTTGGCAAGCTGATTTTATTTTTGTTCCTCGCAATAGCACTTTGCGTAGTGATAAACGTTGGGATACTTAAAATGCGTATTCTCATTACCGCTGATCCAGAACTGCCAGTCCCGCCAAAACTGTATGGTGGAATTGAACGAATTATTGATTTATTAGTTACGGGGCTACAAAATCGTGGTCATGAGGTGGGGCTTGTAGCTCACCCCAAATCAACTTCACCCGCATCTAAATTTTTTGCGTGGAAAGGGATGCGATCGCAAGGTAAATTTGACACATTCCAAAACATGATCACGCTATGGTCAGCCGTGCAGGAGTTTAAGCCTGATGTGGTGCATAGCTTTTCACGCATTTTCTATATGTTGCCAATCTTGCGATCGCCTTTTCCCAAGATCATGTCTTATCAACGTCAGCCAAGCGATCGCACTGTCAAGATCGCCGCTAAAATTGCAGGTAAGTCTCTTACTTTTACAGGTTGCAGCGATAGTATTTGCAAGATAGGACGTAATGCTGGCGGCACTTGGCAAACTATTTACAATTGTGTCGAGCTTGAAAAATTTACATTTCAGCCTACTGTTTCTCTAGATGCGCCTCTCGTTTTTCTGAGCCGCATTGAGCGCATCAAAGGAGCGCATACAGCGATTGCGATCGCCAAAAAATGTGGTAAAAAGCTAATCATCGCAGGTAACTATAGTCAAACAGGTGAAACAGGAAAATATTGGCAAGAAGAGATAGAACCACATCTTGATAACAACAAAGTTGAATATATTGGTGCTATAGATGACGAACAGAAAAATAACTTACTAGGACAAGCCTTAGCGATGATTGTGCCTATTGAATGGGAAGAGCCTTTTGGAATTGTCTTTGCTGAGTCTCTAGCTTGCGGGACTCCTGTAATCTCTTGTCCTAGAGGTGCTTTACCCGAAATTGTACGAGAGGGAATCGATGGCTATCTAATCAACTCCATTGATGAGGCAGTTAATAGAGTGTACCAATTACAACAAATTAATCGACATGATTGTCGTCAAAGAGCGATCGCTTGTTTTTCTAGCGATCATATAGTCAAGCAGTATGAACTAATATATAGCCATGATGAAACGTCGAGTTCTTATCGTTAGTCCACACTTTCCACCAATTAATACAGCTGATCATCAACGAATTAGAATGTCGTTGCCATATTTTGCAGAATTTGATTGGGAACCGATTATTTTATCTGTAGATACAAACTTTATAGAGGGTATATTTGATCCCAACTTATCATTAACAGTTCCATCTAATATAGAAATTATCAAGTCTTACGCCATCCCTCCTAAGATTTCGCGCAAAGTTGGAATGGGAAATTTAGCACTTAGATCAGTACCTTTTTTAATAAACACAATTTCTAAATATTTAGAAAAAAACTCTATAGATTTAGTTTATTTCTCAACTACTGTATTTATAACAATGGTACTGGGTCGGTATTGGTTAAAACGTTACAAAATCCCTTATATCTTAGATTTTCAAGACCCTTGGCTTAGCGATTATTATGATCGCACTAATAATCTTCCTCCTGGAGGCAAACTAAAGTATGCGATCGCTCAAGCTTTTGCCAAAACTTTAGAACCCTTTGCTCTAAAAAAAGCTAGTCATATAACCAGTGTTTCCCCCGAATACCCTAAAGTATTAATGCAGCGATATTCTTGGCTCAAAGAAGAGCAATTTACAGTTCTTCCCTTTGGCGCACCCGAAAAAGACTTTGAGATACTGCCTAGTTTAAAAATTAAGCAACAAATATTTGACCCAAATGATAGCTATCAACATTGGGTATATGTTGGTAGAGGCGGTGGAGATATGTCTTTTAGCCTCAAATTACTTTTCTCAACAATTGAAATTCATCGTGAGCAACACCCTGAAGTATGGCAAAAAATTAAGTTGCATTTTGTCGGGACTAAATATTCAATTTTTGATAATAACAAGGAGATAGAAGCGATCGCTAAATCCTACAGCATTCAGGACATCGTAACTGAACATCCCCAGCGCATTCCTTATTTTGAAGCTTTGCAAGTTTTAGTAGATAGCCACGCTATCCTGATCATTGGTTCTGACGATGCCAGTTATTCCGCTTCTAAAGTTTATCCATGCATCCTTGCTCGCAAACCGATTTTGGCGATTTTGCACCAACAAAGCCTTGTAGTCGATGTGATCAGAGACTGTCAAGCAGGGTATGTTATAACTTTCACAAATGACTCTATCAAAATTGATCTCTCTGATTGTGTGACACAAGGAATACAATGGCTACTAACATTTTGTAATCAAGATTTTGTATCGACAACAAACTGGCAAGCGTTTAGTCTTTACACAGCTAAGCGAATGACTCAGATGCTATGTAATATCTTTGACAAAGTAGTCAAATAGCAATAAAAAAATAGAACCTAAATATGCAAGAAAA